>NZ_CFHTCS010000100.1:4434-12632 GCF_984369615.1 Martelella sp.
AGCGTCGAGAATTCCAGGAAGCGCTCACGCGCCTCGGGCGTGTCCTGATTGTTGCTATAGCCGCCGCCATCGGCGCGCCATTCGCGCCAGGCGCGGCGAGCAATCAGCAGGATCAGCAGCAGGCAGACGGCTGTGACTCCGGCAATCGCCATTCGCGTGCCGCCGATGTTCCTGAAGACATCATCATTCGGCGCGCATCGGTAAGCCGCCAAAAAATAGCTGAACAGGAAATGGAAGCCCCAGATGGTCGGCGCGGCCACCAGGGTCCAGAGGTTGTCTTGCGTCTTGCCGAATACCTGCATGTATCGCCCTCACATCAGGACGGGGAGATAGGCGAGCGTCCCTACTGTGACGATCACCGTGAGCCCGACGAAGTGCCAGTAGAGCGCGACATTGAAGATATCGATGTCGTGCGCTGGCGTCATCCGCCCCGCCAGCGAGCGGGCGAGGCAGTATCCAAGCATGAGACTTCCCGCGACGCCGTGCGCGGCGGTCCAGATGATGATAACCCAGACCGTCGCCGGATAGACGTGCGCCGTGGGGCGGAGCCCCGTGACATATGGTCCCCAGAGCAGCGCCGCACTTGCGGCGAGGGCAACGAGTGCGCCCGCCGCCATGAGTGCCCGGGCGCGCCCGACGCGGCCGGCCTGATTCGATAGGCGTGCGCCGAGCGCCGCCGCCCAGGCGACCGCGAAAAGGCCGAAAGCGACGCTGGGCCAGAGCACGCCGGGACCGACCGTCGCCGGCGGCGGGAAATCCGCATGGATGGTGAAGAAGTAGTAGTAGCCGAAGACCAGGCCGAGGAACGCGGTTGCGTCGCCCATCATCATGATGAACATGGCCCACCAGCCGACCGAATGCGGCCCGGACTTGTAGAGCGGCAGCTTCAGGCCGAGGCCAACGTCCTTCTCCGGTTTCTCCGGGATCACGGCGGTGCCGCGCCAGAGCCAGACCATGATCGAGATCGTCGACAGCCCCATCCCGACGATCGTCGCTGCCCACCAATGGAAGGTCGCGAAGATGAACACGGCTCCGGTGAAGACCGCGGCTATCATCGGCATGAAGCTCGGACCCGGTACGCGCAGGCATTGCAGCGGCTTGCCATCGAGGACCGACGTGATGATTGTCTCGCGCTTCATCTCCGCAGCGTCGGGGAGGTAGAACCTTCCCTTGTCGACGTCATCGATGAAATTCGGCTGCTCCCAGATCGGATAGCGCGAGGTGACGGCCGGAATGGAGCGGACGCCCCAGCTCTCGCCCGGCATCTCGACCAGCCATTCCAGCGTGCCAGCGTTCCAGGGATTGCGTTTCGCGTAGGGCTCGTTGCCGCGCGGGCGCAGCACGTCCCAGACGATGATCAGGATCCCGGTGGCAAAGACGAAGGCGCCGACGCTCGAGATCATGTTGGCGGTGCCTACGCCAAGACTTTCCGGATAGGTCCAGACGCGCCGGGGCATGCCGGCAAGGCCGGAGTAGTGCATCGGCAGGAAAGCGAGGTTGAAGCCAGCGAACATCATCCAGAACGCGATCCGGCCGAGCCTGTCGGAAAGCTTCCGGCCGCTGACCAGTGGCCAGTAGTAATAGACGCCTGCGGCGACCGGAAACAGCATGCCGCCGATCAGGACGTAGTGCAGGTGCGCCACGACGAAATAGGTGTCGTGCGCCTGCCAGTCGAACGGCGCCAGCGCCACCATGACGCCGGTAAGCCCGCCGATCACGAAATTGGCGAGCGCCCCGGACACGAACAGCATCGGCACCGAGTGGATTACCCGACCGGTCAGAAGCGTCGCGATGAACACGAAGATCTGCACGCCGGTCGGGATCGCCACCGCTTCGGACGCAGCCGAGAAGAAGCCGAGCGAGATCGAGGGCAGTCCCGTGGTGTACATGTGATGCACCCACAGGCCGAACGAGATGACGCCGGTGCCGACCGCGGCGAGCACGATCCAGGAATAGCCGAGGATCGGCCTTTGCGCGAAGGTCGGCACGATCATGGCGACAAGCGCGATCGCCGGCAGGAACACGATGTAGACCTCCGGATGGCCAAAGATCCAGAACAGGTGCTGCCACAGGACCGGATCGCCGCCGCGACTGGGGTCGAAGAACGGCCAGTCGAACAACCGTTCGAGTTCGAAGAGGATGTCGCCGGCGATCAGGGGCGGAAAGGCGAACAGGATCATGCCGGCGACGACCAGAACATACCAGGTGTAAAGCGGCATCAGGTTGAGCCGCATTCCCGGCGGCCGGCATTTCAGAGTTCCGACGATCAGTTCGACCGCCGCGGCGAGGGAGGCGATTTCGATGAACGACAGGCCGAGCAGCCAGATGTCGGGTCCGTAGCCAGGCGTGAATTCCTCCTCCGTTGTCAGCGGCGGATACATGAACCAGCCCGAGCTCGGTGCCTGGCCGAAGAAGATCGAGCCCATGACGAAAACGCCGCCGATGAGGAAGCACCAGAACCCGAACGCCGAAAGCCGCGGGAACGGCAGGTCGCGTGCGCCGAGCAACTGCGGCAGCAGGATGATCGCAACCGCCTCGAAGATCGGCACTGCGAAGAGAAACATCATCGCCGTGCCATGCAGCGTGAACGCCTGGTTGTAGAAGTCGGGCGTGACGAGGTTGTTCTCCGGCACCGCCAGTTGCGCCCGCATGATCAGCGCCAGCACGCCGGCAATCAGCATGAAGATGAAGGATAGCGCCGTGTACCAGATGCCGACTTCGGTATTGTTGACGGCCGACCAGTAGCGCCAGCCTTTCGGTGCCGCCCAGACCTCGCGCAGCCGGTCCTCCTGCGCGCGACGGACCGCATCGTCTTCCTGATCGGGCACAGTGGATGATTTGTCCGTCGTGTCGGTCATTCGAGCGTCCCCAGCCACTGCGCGATTGCGGTGATCTCCTCCTCGGGGAGCATACCGAAGGCCGGCATCTCCACGCCCGGCTTGATGTGCTCGGTCGAGCGGATGAACGCCACCAGATTTTCCACGGTTGTTGGAAGCAGGCCCGCGGCAATTGTGCGCCGGCTCGCTACATGGGTCAGGTCGGGTCCGACGGCACCGTCCGCGGCGGTGCCGCGCACGGTGTGGCAGGCGGCGCAGCCGTTCTGCAGGAACAATCCGGCACCGGGACCGTCAACCACTGCGGCGGGGAGCGCCTGCGACGTGACGTAGGCTTCGAACTCTGCCTCGGGCACAACGACGACGCGGAATCCCATATAGGTGTGAGCCGTACCGCAGTACTCGGCGCAGGCGCCATTGAAGACGCCGGGACTGGTGGGCTCCAGCACCAGACGGTTCACCCGGCCGGGTATGGCGTCCATCTTCCCCGCGAGGGGCGGCACCCAGAAGGAATGGATGACATCAGGGCTGCTCAACAGGATCTCGGTGCGCTTGCCGAGCGGAATCCAGATCTCGTTCGCGCTCGGGACGCCGCCACGCGGCAGCTTGCGGATAACGCCGGGCTCGCCCTCGACGGCATAGGCCACCCGCCACCAGAACCGTTCTGCGGAGACGGCGATGGTGGGTCCGTCAGCTGCGCGCCGCAGTTCCGGCATCATCGTCAGACCCCACCAGAGCAGCCCCGCCAGGACCACGGCCGGAAAGACGCAGCCGCCCCAGACGATCAGCCGAATGCCGGATTTGTCCGAATAGGGCCCGGACTTGCCCCTGGCGGCATAGTAGCTGACGCCGATCACGACGATCCAGATGGCGGTGCCGCCGGCCAGCATGATCCAGAACAGGTTGAGCACGCGCTCCGCCTCGACACCCGCCGGATCGAAGGCGGATTGCGCGCCCTGGCAGCCGGCGAGGGGGGCGATCATCAGCGCCGCCGCGAGGAATCCGGGTCTCGTCATCGGGAGAGGCCTTCGGTCTGCGGCGTCAACCTGGTTGCAACGCGGCTGTCGGGCGAGCGGAGCAGAAGAGCTACCCGGATGACCAGGGCCAGCAGATACATCATTGACTGGACAACCATCATCAGGACGCCCGCGAATTGCTGATCTTCCAAAAGAGTGACGCCCCAGGGGAGGCCGCGATCCAGCTAGCTTTCGTAAAAGGCACGTGAGGAGAAGGCAAGCAGCGCACCCAGGACAAGCGAGAACTTGAAGTTCACAAACAGAGCCAGGATCGCCGATCCGAACTCGTCGCTTCGCATGCGCAGAATGGCCGTCCAGAACAGAAGTCCTGCGGCGAGCATCGAGCCGTGCATCAGCCAGTGCACGAAATCATTTTCGAGCGACAGCGCGATCGCCGCCGGAATGTGCCACAAGGTGAATACGAGCAGTTGCAGAATGGTTGCGACATCAATGCGGATGAGGAATTTCCAGCACCTGCGCCACGGCTGCCAGCGGACCGCCAGCGCCAGCCCGCGTTGCCATTCTCTCGGCAGGGACCGGATCATCGTCGGCATCGGAAGACCCAGCACGAGGAGCGGGGCGGCCACACCCATCAGCACGATGTGCTGCGCCATGTGGGCGGAAAAGAGGCTCTCGCCGATGGCGTCGAGCGGCCAGACGAGGCCTGCCCAGAGTGCGGTCAGCCCGAGCGCAAACAGCCCAGCCTGCCAAACGGCTGTACCTCTGCCGATGCCGGCGCGGCTCCAGGCGAGGTGCAGGCCGCGCCCGTAAAGCAGCAGCGCCACCGCGATCGGCGCCACGACAGTGAGTTGCAGCGACCATGCGGTCCAGAAGTCGTGTGGCGATATCGGCGCGCCCTCGGTATGGGCGCGAGCGCTGGAGGCGACCATGGCCGCAACGCAGAAGCCGACAGTGAGCCACGCTCCCGGCACATGCCCGCGCGAGGAGAGCCGAAAGGCTGCGACTGCCCCGGACAGGAGAGGGGTTGGAAGCCGGCCTGCGCGGCCACGGAAGCCGTGGGCACGGCAGGAGGGTGGCGGTCGCGTCACACCCCGCCCGCCCATTCCGCGGCCACGTCCAGTGCGCTTGCGTCGAACCAGCGCATCTCGGCACGGGTCAAGGCCTTCGCGAGGGTGGTTCCCCAGTGCTGCCACGCCGCCTCGCCGACAACGGCGATGCGGGAGAAATCGTTTCGATGGGCGGTGTCCATCTTGAAGTCTTCTCGCATTGCAGCGAGGCCCGTGTACCCTTGGAAATTCGTCAGATCGACGACGAGGCCGGGCTTCTCTACAGATGTGAGCCGTTCGTGCAGCAACGCGTGCATCCGCTCAAGATCGCTTTCGCTGAGCTCGCCTTCGCAGGCGATTGCGATGACGTCGTCACGATTTGTCCGCGTCTCGGTGAACATGGTCTTCCTCCTGTTCCTCGGGATTGCCGTGACCATAGAGGTCAGCATTTTCGTGCGCTCGGTTCTCATGCTCGAATTCAAGGGTGGAATGCGCGATGCCGAACCGATCGTTCAGCCTGTCCCTGATCTCGTTCTTGATGGCCTCGAGCCGCGACCAATCGTCGGCAGTCACGACGACATGGCAGTCGAGTGCCGCCTCATGCTCCTGCATCTGCCAGAGATGCACATGGTGGACATCTCCGACGCCCTCGACGCCGCGCAGGGTTCTGACGACATCGCCGCCGTCGATCTCCGGCGGGCTGCCGAGCATCAGCGTCCGGATCGGAGTGCCGATCTCTGTTATGGCAAGATAGAGGATATAAAGTGCGATGCCGATGGTGATCGCTGGGTCGACCCAGCGCATGTCATAGAGGATGATGAGGGCGCCGCCGATGATGACCGCGACGGAAGCCAGCGCATCCGAGAGATTGTGCAGGAAAAGCGCGCGAATGTTCACGCTGCCTTTCTGCATCGAATAGGTGAGCATCGCTGTCAGCGTGTCGACCGCGAGTGCGACAGCGCCCAGTATGACGACAGTCCAGCCCTGGACCTGGGGTGGGTCGATCATCCGCATTCCTCCCTCATAGATCAGGTAGAAGCCGACAAGAACAAGCGTGGTGTAGTTGATCAGCGCCGCGACGATCTCGATGCGGCCATAGCCAAACGTCATGCGCTCGTCCGGGGGCCGTCGAGAAATCTTGCGTGCGGCAAAGGCAATGAGCAGCGACGCCATGTCGGAGAAGTTGTGCAGTGCGTCTGCGATCAGGGCAAGACTGCCGGACAGAATTCCGCCGACAATCTGTGCGGCGGTCAGGACGCCGTTGGCCCAGATCGCGATGGAGACCCGCCGGTCGCCCGATTGCGGGTCGATATGGCCATGGCTATGGTCATGAGGCATTTGCATATGTCCTGCTTTGCTCGATCCCTGAACTGCTCTGGCCGGTCGATCCGCCACCGCGGGCCATGACTGTCTCCAGACCGGCGGAAACCAGGGTAAAGAGAACGAAGCCGCCGACGAAGGCCAGTGCCGAGAGGCGGTTGTCGGTCGCGGCCTCGTGTGCTTCCTCGAGCATGTCCTCGACTGCTGCGACCGACAGGAGCCCGGCGACGAAGCTCAGCGCGGCGTATTTCGCTGCATCCGGCGCGCTTCGCAGCAGCAACCATGCAAGTACAGCCGTTCCGAGGCAATAGAGAGGGAATGACAACGAGACCGCGATCCGCCGCTTGCGCGACACGCCGTTTTCTTTGAGGTTTGCCACGACCGAGTATCCCTCCGGAAAGTCGGCCAGTACCTGCCCCGCTGCCAACACAACGGCGAGCGAGGCACCAACCGCAGTGCCGGAGCCTATCATCAAGCCATCACCGGAGAGGTCGACAGCTACGGCAACATAAATCATCCACATACCGGTGCTGCCGCCGCTCTTCTCCGACGGCTTCATCTTCCCGATCAGCGTCCCGGCGCTGATATAGGCCGCTCCCCCTGCTGCAAACGCCAGGGCAATCCACCAGCCGGCGAGATTTTCAAGTGCCTCGGGCATCAGCTCGATGGCCACCACGCCGATGACGATGCCCGACGCCGCATGCAGCGCCAAGTTAAGAAGTCGTGGCGATGTCCGGACGAATTCGGCAACCATTGCGCCGGCGAAATTTCCGAGCCCAGGCAGAAGCGCGAGGCCAATGACCAGCCACAGGTTATTCACCACCGCTCCTTCACAATGCTGCCGTTCGCATTTGCTCCGTCCCACACACCCGCTTCGCGCGCATCACACACTGAAGCGTCCTTGGGAGGCAAACTTAGCGGGACATGATTTGTTCCACCGTGTTGGTAAAAGGAACATGCCCGACTGCCGGCGCAGGTGCTGCAGTGACCACATATCGAATCCCGGAACCCTTGAGTTTCGCCGAGCCACCGGAGTGCAAGACGGGTTCCGCGGTCACTGTACCGTCCGCTGAGATAACCCTGCTCCCGGCACCGGACAGTTTTGAATCAAACATCGACGTAGGATCGACATCAACCAAAAAAAGATGATGCCGCATAGCAACGTCCGTAACACGGGGAGAGTGTAGAATGCCCGTATTCATCACAAAAAATTAATCAGCGGTCATATAGACAAACCGCGCCAATGAAGTGACAAAGGCCTGATGACTCGCGTGTTGACCTTTGTTGCAGCATTGTTGTTGGCGCTTCCAGCGCTGGCGCACCCGGCCAATGCTGTGGATGTGTTGCCTATCTGCCAAATCGCCGGTGACACGGTCGGGTGCAATTCAACCGACAGTGAAGGTGCGCTTGGTTCAGGCGAGATCCCACTGGGTGAGAAAAGCGGAAACAAAGTTTCCGCGCACTGTCAGATGCACTTTGCGATATTTGCGGTCTCAAATGTTTCGCCAATCATGCATGAGGCGCAGGAGTATGACGCCAGCTTCAAAGCCTTGCTTCTCTTCGACATAGGATACGTGGTCCCGCGACCGCCAGACGCTCACGCTTGAATGTCCAAATGCGCATTCTGCGCTAATCGGAAAATTCAACGACGTGAGTGTGAAACATGATTTCGAGAAGAGGACTGCTGTTTGGCATTGGCGCTGGCCTTGCCACCTCCTGTGGGCTTCCCGCCTACGCCCATGACGACAAGTTCAAACTGGACGAGAAATTCGAGCCACAAAGTACCAGCTTTAGCGGTTACGAGCCCGGTACGATAATTATCGACCCGAAAAACCACTTCCTATATTTGCAACTCGAGACAGACATGGCGCGCCGTTACGGGGTGGGCGTTGGGCGGTCCGGCCTGGCTTTCCGCGGACAAGCGGAGGTGGGACGAAAAGCCAAGTGGCCATCGTGGACTCCTACAGCAAACATGATCAGACGCAATCCGAAGAAGTACGGACGTTTCGCCAAGGGTGTGC
>NZ_CFHTCS010000101.1:0-12602 GCF_984369615.1 Martelella sp.
CTTCGGCACCATGCACGCCACCACCATCATCACCGTGCGCAAGGACGGCAAGGTGGTGATGGCCGGCGACGGCCAGGTCTCGCTCGGCCAGACGGTGATGAAGGGCAATGCCCGCAAGGTCCGCCGCATCGGCAAGGGCAATGTCATTGCCGGTTTTGCCGGCGCCACGGCCGATGCTTTCACCCTGCTGGAGCGGCTGGAGCGCAAGCTGGAGCAATATCCCGACCAGCTGATGCGCGCCTGCGTCGAGCTTGCCAAGGACTGGCGCACGGACAAGTATCTGCGCAATCTCGAAGCCATGATGCTGGTCGCCGACAAGGACATTACGCTGGCCGTCACCGGCAACGGCGATGTGCTGGAGCCCGAACACGGCGTCATGGCCATCGGCTCCGGCGGCAACTACGCCTATGCGGCGGCCTGGGCGCTGATGGACAGCGACAAGCCCGCCGATGTCGTTGCCCGCCGCGCCATGGAGATCGCCTCGGAAATCTGCGTCTACACCAACGGCAACATCATCGTGGAAACCCTGGATGCCGCATGACGGGACCATAAGCTTCAGGCCGCTTCGCGAAGGCGACCTTGAACTGATGGCCCGCTGGCTGCAGATGCCGCATGTCGCGATGTGGTGGCAAAGGGCGGAGAGACAGGCCGAGCAGATGCGTTCGCACCTTGATGATCCGACGGTTTCCCCTTTTGTCGTTTTGCTGGACGAAGAGCCTATCGGCTACATCCAGCTTTGCGATCTCGACGGCGAGCGCGACAGGGAACCCGCCCTTGCCGGTCAGCCCGCCGGCACGTTCGGGATCGATCAGTTTATCGGCCCAGCCGAGATGATCGGCAAGGGGCTCGGCACCCGCCTCGTCTCCGCCATGGCGGAGCGGGCATTGAACAAAGACGCCAAGCGCGTCCTCGTCGATCCGCACCCCGACAATGCGGTGGCGATCCGCGCCTATGAGAAGGCCGGCTTTGTCCGGCTCGGCACCTTCAGCATGACAGGCGGTCCGGCGCTGCTGATGGCCCGCGACCCTTGAGGAGCAGTAACAGATGACCAATTTTTCCCCCCGCGAGATCGTCTCCGAACTCGACCGTCACATCATCGGCCAGCACGATGCCAAGCGCGCCGTCGCGATTGCGCTTCGTAACCGCTGGCGCCGCCAGCAGCTACCCGATGACCTGCGCGACGAGGTGATGCCGAAGAACATCCTGATGATCGGCCCGACGGGCGTCGGCAAGACCGAGATTTCCCGCCGCCTCGCCAAGCTCGCGGGCGCTCCCTTCATCAAGGTGGAGGCCACAAAGTTCACCGAGGTCGGCTATGTCGGCCGCGATGTCGAGCAGATCATCCGCGACCTCGTCGAGATCGGCCTTGTTCTGGTGCGCGAGAAGAAGCGTCAGGAAGTGCAGGCCAAGGCCCATGCCAATGCCGAGGAACGCGTGCTCGACGCCCTTGTCGGCAAGACCGCCTCGCCGGCCACCCGCGACAGTTTCCGCAAGAAGCTGCGCAATGGCGAGATGGACGACAAGGAAATCGACATCGAGATCGCCGATACCGGTTCCGGCATGGGAGGCTTCGAGATCCCCGGCATGCCCGGCGCCAATATCGGCGTGCTGAACCTGTCGGAAATGTTCGGCAAGGGCATGGGCGGCAAGACCAAGAAGGTCCGCACCTCGGTCAAGGCCTCCTATGAGGACCTGATCCGCGACGAGAGCGACAAGCTTCTGGATGACGAAGTGATCCAGCGCGAGGCGCTGCGGCTGGTTCAGGAAGACGGCATCGTCTTCCTCGACGAGATCGACAAGATCGCCGCCGGCGACGGGCGCATGGGGGCCGGCGTCTCCCGCGAGGGCGTGCAGCGCGACCTGCTGCCGCTGGTCGAGGGCACGACGGTCGCCACCAAATACGGGCCGATCAAGACGGATCATATCCTGTTCATCGCCTCGGGCGCCTTCCATGTCTCCAAGCCATCCGATCTTCTGCCGGAGCTTCAGGGGCGCCTGCCGATCCGCGTCGAGCTGCAGGCGCTGACCAAGGAAGATTTCCGCCGCATCCTGACGGAAACCGAGGCGAGCCTGATCCGACAGTATCGGGCGCTGATGGAAACGGAGGAGTTGAAGCTCGACTTCACCGAGGACGCGATCGACGCGCTGGCCGATGTCGCCGTGCATTTGAACGCGACGGTCGAAAATATCGGCGCACGCCGGCTGCAGACGGTGATGGAGCGGGTTCTGGACGAGATCTCGTTCACCGCGCCCGACCAGTCCGGCCAGGAAATCATGATCGATTCCGATTACGTCCGCGAGCATGTCGGCGATCTGGCCAACGACACGGACCTTTCGCGCTACATTCTGTAACGCACTGTTAACCGTCTTTTTTTCACGTGAAACAACAAAGGCCGGCGCGTGGCGCCGGCCTTTGTGCTTGTCTTGGAGCGCCGTGCGTCCATTCGGCCGCACAAAGGACGCTCTAACCTATTGAATCTACGCATCGGCCCGAAAATCGATTCCGATTTTCGGGCCGATGCGCTAGACGTCCTGGGTCGCGCCGCCGATCAGCTGGTGCGGCTTGCGAGCTGGGTGCTCAGGCCTTTCTTCAGGCTCGGCACGGCAACGATATAATCGATCTCGTTGTCGCGGTAGGCCTTCAGGAACTTGTAATAGTCCTTGAACACGAGGCAGCCGTGGGAATCGCCCGGCGTGCGCAGCATGTAGGTATGGGCGAGAATGCCGGTGCGCCCGAGCGGATGCGTGCCGTCCACCGATGTCATGCGCAGTGCCGGAACGCCGTGGAACAACGATTCCCGCATCGATAGCCTGTAGGTGGCCGCCGGAACGGCGCCGGCCATCTTCACATGGGTGTGGTTGGGATCGTCGCGATACTTGCCGCGGCCGGAATGAGCCTCCATCACCTCGCCGTCTGGCATGTAGACCTTGCCTGCGGAAATGTCGTAGACCGCGACCTTCGATGTCCGCTCCGGCACTTCGCCGAAAATGCCGTCAAGGCCGTCATGACCGAAATCGGCATAGGCGAGCGTCAGGCCGGCGGGGCGTTTCTCCGGCGTCGGCACCTCGCCGGGTGCCAGGCGTGAATCGTCGGCGCCCTGCAGCACGAGTTCAAAGGCGCTGCTGGCGCCGTCTTCCTCAGGGCCGCTCGGCGAGACGGCGGCAAGCGCGGTGCTTGCCGGAATGGAAGCAGGGCCTTGGGTCCGTGTCGGCATCTTGGGCGTCAGTTCCGGCGGAACGCCGGCAAGGGCGATCTCGCTTCCGGCATTGTCGGCAATCTGTTCGGCAACCATCCTGCGCTGCAGGTCGGTGAGCGCCGTCTGGCCACTGCGTTCAAGCCTTGGCTTCAAGAAGGACAGGCGCACATCCTCAGGCTTCAGCCCCTTGGCCCGGCCCTGGCCTTCGCGGGCGGCGAGAAGCCGCGACGCCTTTGTGCTCTGGGCGCGTTCAGGCGTCCTGAAGGCCGGGTTCAGCGTCACCCCGAGCCCGCGGGTGGATGAAAGCTGCGGCTTGGCAACCGTTGCCGAGATGATCGGCGAGGCCGCGATCACAGCGATCGCGCCGCCTGTCACGAGCAGGAAGGCGACCGCCGTTGCAAGCCGGGTCAGACGGCTTTTCCTACCGGCGCGGATGGACGAATTTCGATGCTTCTTCGACGTCACGAGGCACACTTCCTACGCATTACTCAAAGACGGTGTGTCTGTTTTCAGTCGGCAAAATACTGCCCGCAGGGTAAATTTTTCATTACCCGCGCGCGCTTCAGAGACCGGCACCGCTCCGGATCCGGGAACTTCCGTCTCCCGGCGCGCGTTCAAGCATTTTCCAGATGTGTGCGGCAAAGACGCTGCGAGAAAATCCGCTGTCATGCGGTTGCCTTTCGTTCTCCGATTGGTCGCATAAGAACGCTGACGTTCGCGTCAGCTTTGTTCCACTGGTGCCGGTATTTGCAAAAAAGGGGCAAAATACGGCCGCGGGACAAAAAGGCCCAAAGCCCGGGCGACGGAGGAAGAAGCGCTGCCGGAAACCCCGGAAATTCAGTCTGCCTGAGACGCCTCGAGACTTGCGGCGGCTTTCGTTTGCGTTCAATATCCGCCCGACCGGCTTAAAGCCGGCCAATTTCAGACCGCTTTTTGCATAACAAACCGCGGACCGATTTGACAAGTTCTGCCTGTCTTCCGCCGGAAGGCAGCGCCTTTATCGATTTTCGGCCACGAGGCCCCGACTTGGTTGAGAATTTTCATCTCTACGCCACGCTGGCAATTATCGCCGGAACCATCTTTCTCTACGCGCTTGACCGGATACCGGTCGAGAGCATCTCGCTTGGCGCGATCACGCTTCTTCTCGTGCTGTTCGGCACCTTTCCTTTCACGCCGGAGGGCGGCGAGACGGTCACGGTCGACGCGCTTCTGTCCGGTTTCGCCTCGCCGGCGCTGATCACGGTCCTGGCGCTGCTGATCGTCGGCAAGGGGCTTTTCGCCACGGATGCGCTGGAAGGGGTCACCAACCGGATCGGCCGGATTTACGGCGGCAATCCGCGGCTGTCGATCGCCATCATTCTCGTGGTCGCCGGCGTCACGTCGGCCTTCCTGAACAATACGCCCGTGGTGGTCATCTTCATTCCGGTGCTGACCTCGCTTGCCGCCCGTTTCCGCCTGCCGGCCTATCAGATCTTCATGCCGCTCTCCTTCATCACCATTCTCGGCGGCATGACGACGATGATCGGCTCGTCCACGAACCTGATTGCCGCCGGAATGGCCGCCAAGGAGGGTCTGGAGATCGGCTTTTTCGAGATCACCGGCATGGGCATGATTCTTGCCGGCATCGGCTATCTTTACGTGTTGTTCGTCCTGCCGCGCATCCTCGGCAGCGAGCGCTCCGAGCAGAAGTCGGGTCCGGAAAGTTCCGGCACGCAGTTTCTCGGCGAGATCGTGCTGCAGCCGTCCAGCCGCTTTGTCGGCGACAGCCCGCGTTCGGGCTTCTTTCCCAATCTGGCGCCGATGTCTCTGCATGCGGTGATCCGCGAGGGCACCGTCCTGCTGCCGCCCTATGATGACGGTCTGGCGCTGCGCGAGGGCGACCGGCTGCAGATGACCGGCGCCCGCAAATCCTTCATGGACATGCTGGCCAAAGGCGAGATCAGCCTTGCCGAGCCGCCGGACGGCACGATCCCGGCCACGGAAACCAAGGTCGGCCCGCATTACCACCTGGCAGAGGCGGTGATCGCGCCCGGTTCCCTGTTCGAGGGGCGCACGGTGCGCTTCAGCGGCATCCAGCAGCGTTTCGACGTCACCGTTTTCGGCGTCCGGCGCAAAAGCCGCATGGCGCGGGCGCCGCTTGCCCAGCTCAGGTTCGAGGCCGGAGACACGCTTCTCGTCGGCGGCAATGAAGACAACATCATGTCAATGCGGGGCAATCATGACCTGCTCTTGCTGGAACATTCGGCCGAAAGCGTGCCGCCGCGCGACAAGGCGCTGATCGCAAGCTTTCTGTTTGCGGCAATCGTCATCTTCTCGGCCACCGGGCTTTCGCCCATGGTGGTCAATTCGGTTGCCGGCGCATTGCTGATGATCGTCTTCGGCTGCCTCACCTTCCAGCAGGCGGCCCGCGCCTTCGACCGGCAGATATTCCTGCTCGTGGGCGCTTCGATCGCCATGGCCACCGCGCTCGAGGCGACGGGCGGGGCGCAGCTGATCGCCGAGGGCATTGTCGGCCTCGGCGGGGGCGCCTCGGCGCCGATCATTCTGGCGTTGCTCTTCGTCGGCGTGGCATTGCTGACGAATGTGCTCTCGAACAATGCGGCGGCCGCGCTCTTCATTCCCATTGCGCTCGACATGGCGAACCGCATCGGCGCGCCGCCGGAAGTCTTCGCGGCGGCCGTCATCTATGCGGCGAACTGCTCGTTTGCAACACCGATCGCCTATCAGACCAATCTGATGGTCATGGGTCCGGGCCACTACGGCTTCGGCGATTTCCTGCGTGCTGGCCTGCCGCTGATCGGCGTCATCACCGTCGCCTTCTCGCTTCTGGCGCCCTGGTATTACGGGCTTTGAAGCCGTTTGCGCGCAGGCGGAACGGCGTGACATGCGGATACGGTAGCGTTCTCGCCGCCAGACCGCCGCCTTACGGAGGAAGGGCCGTGCAGCACCAGGCCTGAAGCGCGGCGCGAACCGCCTCGCCGGGCGCTGCATGACGACGAAAGCCCCACCAGACAAGCGCGCCTTGCCAGACGTTGGCCATCTGCCACCCGAGGACCGAGGCCTCTTCCGGGTCTTGCGACAGCCTGCGCCCCAGAGCTTCCGAAAGCCGGGCTCCCCAGGCCGCGCCGCGCGCCCTCAGCGCCGGGTTGCGCATATCCTCGCGCAAGAGCAGAAGGCCGTTTTCGACGGCGAACGCGATTTCGTCCTCCGGCGTCAGTCGCATCAGCAGTTCGACCGCTCCGCAAGCGTCTTCCGGCGCGTCCGCGTCCGCTTCTGCCGTCTGCAAGTCCAGCCGGTCCCAGGCATGGACGAGGATGGCCTCGACCATCGCCTCGCGCGACGCAAAGCGCTGCACAAGCGTGGCCGGAGCCAGACCGGCGGCGGCGGCCGCCCTTGCGAAGGTGAGGTTTTGGGGACCAACCCTGCCGATCTCTGCGAGGAGCCGATCCAACAGCGCGCGGTCGGAAATTGTCTTGCGTCTTGCCATTCTAGTAATATAAATGAACATTCATTTATTTTCAATCGGAGCAATGACCATGGCACAAATTATCGGCTATATCGCGACAAGTCTGGATGGTTTCATTGCCGATCAAGACAATGGGATCGATTGGCTGACCGCCTTTGACGGCATGGATCTTGGGGAGCACGACAATGCGGTATTCCTGGAGGGAATCGACACCGTCGTGATGGGACGCGCGACCTATGACTTTCTCGCCGCGCTGGACATGCCATGGCCGTATGCTGGCAAACGGTCCATCGTGGTGACTTCCCGCCCCCTGCCCGAGCCGTGCGCGCCGCTGGAGACGCGCAGCGACATCGACGCGCTGATCGGCGAGTTACGC
The DNA here is from genome assembly GCF_984369615.1 of Martelella sp. NCBI lineage: Bacteria > Pseudomonadati > Pseudomonadota > Alphaproteobacteria > Hyphomicrobiales > Aurantimonadaceae > Martelella > Martelella sp. The sequence continues at coordinate 7,040 of NZ_CFHTCS010000101.1, forward strand.
GGCCTGCCGGGCGATGTCTGGATGCTGGGCGGCGGCCGGCTGCAGATGGCGTTTCTCGAGCGCGGGGCGCTTGACGCGATCGAGATCTACGTCATGCCTGTGCTGATCGGCGGCGGGCGACCGCTTTTTCCGCCGACCGGCTTGTCGGCAAACGCCAGGCTTGTCAGCGTCAAGGCGCTCGACCGCGGCTGCGTTCGGCTGCATTACGCGTTCGCGTGAGGTGTTGGCCGGCGCGCAAGCATATTGAATCTACGTATCGTGCTTTCCGAAAATCGATACCGATCTTCGGGCAGATGCGCTCAGTTCATGCTGGTCCAGTCGGCGGATTTGCAGATCAGTTTGCCGAGCACGCAACCGCGCGTGCGCATCGCCGCGCCCTCCAGCGAGATCTCCATGGAATAGGTCATGCCGCGCCTGACATCGCGGGCCTTGCCCTCATAGCGGCTCTGCGAAACAGGCTCGACATCCATGATCAGCTTGTCGCCGACCCTCTCATGGCGCGTTCCGGGCTTGACCCAGATATTCGTGGCGCAAAGGTCCTCGCCACAGCGGTCGACGCGCACCTGCGCCTTGCCGTCGCCGCGCGCCCAGACGCCCATGAGCTCGGACGCTTCGGCAAGACAGGGCAAAGCCGCCATCGGAAGGGCAAACAATAGTCCGGTTCTGCTGGTCACTTTCGTTCTCCTCACATAACGCTATGAAGAGATACGGAAGAGCGGGCGGATTGGTTCAGTCGCCCGCGTTTTTATAGTCGAGGCCGATATCGAGAACCGGCGCGGAATGGGTGAGCCAGCCGATGGAGATGAGGTCGACACGGGCTTCGGCGACAGCGCCCGCCGTTTCAGGCGTGATGCCGCCGGAGGCTTCCGTAACGGCCCGGCCGCCGACGATGTCGACGGCCTGCTTCAGCGTCTCGGGCGCCATGTTGTCGAGCAGCACCGCATCGACGCCCACCTCCATTGCCTGCACAAGCTGTTCGAGCGTATCGACCTCCACCTCGATCTTCACCATATGCCCGGCATTTTCCTTCGCGCGGAGAATGGCGGTCCTTATGTCGCCGGCAATGGCGATGTGATTGTCCTTGATCAGCACGGCATCGGCGAGCGAGAAGCGATGATTGCCGCCGCCGCCGGCGCGAACCGCATATTTCTCCAGCGCCCGGAGCCCCGGCGTTGTCTTGCGGGTGCAGACGACGCTCGCCCTCGTGCCGGCAACGGCCTCGACAACGGCGCTGGTCGCCGTGGCGATGCCGGAGAGATGGCCGAGGAAATTGAGCGCCGTGCGCTCGCCGGTCAAAAGCGCCCGCGACGTCCCGGTGACGGTCGCGATCGCCGCGCCGGCTGCGACCTTTTCACCGTCTCCCACATGGCGGATCAGCCCGATCTCCGGATCGACAAGGGCAAAAGCGAGCGCCGCCGCGTCAAGCCCGGCAATCACGCCCTCCTTGCGCGCGGCCATCACCACCGTTGAGCGATGGTCCGCGGGAATGACGGCATTCGCCGTGATGTCGCCGGCAAGGCCGAGGTCTTCCTCCAGCGCGCGGCGCACGGCGGGTTCGATGATCAGGCGGGGAAGCGGTGCCAACATGTCAGGCGCTCCTTCGGCAGGGGGTGTGGCAAAGCGCATGCGCAGCGGCAAGAACCTGCGACAGCGTCATCGCCTGCCGCGCGGAATGCGGTTTCTTCAGCGGAAAATCGCTGCGGGCATGCGCGCCGCGCGATTCCTCCCGCCGGTGGGCGAAGACGGCGATCGAAAGCGCCACCAGCGCCGGATCGGAGGCGGCCTCTTCCGCCTCGACGAGCGCAAGCAGTGCCTCGATGGACCGGCGGAGGCCCGCGCCCGTGCGCAACACGCCGAGTTCACGCGAAACGATATCCCTTACAATGCCGATCCGGGCCGGTCGCGGCAGGCAGGCCGAAGGCAGCGGGCGGCCAGGCGCGTCGGCCAGGCCGGCAATGTCGCGGGCGGCGGCAAGACCGGTGACGGCCGCTTCCAGAAGCGAGTTGCTGGCAAGCCGGTTGGCGCCGTGGAGCCCGGTGGCCGCGCATTCGCCGACGGCCCACAGTCCGGTCACGCTCGTGCGCGCGCGCTGATCGACGGCTATGCCGCCCATGGCATAGTGCTCGGCCGGGCGTACGGGGATGAGCTCTTCAGCCGGATTTATGCCGGCTTTGGCACAGATGCCGGCGATGGCCGGAAAACGGGCGGGAAAGCCGCGTCCGAGCGCCTGTCTGGCGTCAAGATACACCCTGCCGCCGCGCGCGATCTCGGCGGCGATGGCGCGGGCGACCACGTCGCGCGGCGCAAGCTCGGCGCCGGGCGTGGCGGCAAGAAAGCGCTCGCCCTTCTCGTTGACCAGCACGGCGCCTTCGCCGCGCACCGCCTCGCTGATGAGCGGCAGCGGGCGCAGATCGGCGGCAAGGGCCGTCGGGTGGAACTGGATGAATTCCATATCGGCAAGGAGAGCGCCGGCGCGCGCTGCCAGCATCACGCCCTGGCCGAAATTGCCGGGCGGATTGGTGGAAATCTCATAGAGCCCGCCAAGTCCGCCGGTGGCGATCACCACGCGGCTTGCCGGAATGGTCAGCGTTTCGCCGTTGCCCGCCGCGACGAGGCCGCAGACCGCGCCGTCGGCGGCAATCAGCCGCCGCACCTCGGTGTCAGGCATGACGGTGATGGACGGCGTCTCGGCAACGGCCCTGGTCAGCGCGCAAATGACGGCAGCACCCGTTGCATCGCCGCCGGCATGCAGGATGCGGCGGCGCGCATGGGCCGCCTCCAGGCCGCGCGCAAGCCGGCCGTCCCCGTCGCGATCGAAGGCGACGCCGTGACGCTGGAGAAACCCGATCGCCTCGGCTGCGCCGGCAATGATCGCCTCCGCCGCCTGCCGGTCGCAAAGCCCGTCGCCTGCGGCGAGCGTATCCTCAAGATGAAGCGCGGCGCTGTCGTCATCGCCCAAGGCGGCGGCAATGCCGCCCTGAGCCCAGAAGGTGGAGGTTTCGCCGCCGGGCGCCGCCTTCGTTACCAGAGCCACCCGGCGGGGTGCCAGTGCCAGCGCCGTCACCAAGCCGCCAATGCCCGATCCGATGACGACGACGGGCGCGCTCATACGGCAAGCATCCGTTCGACGGCGCGGCGCGCATCGGCGGCTATCGCCGGGTCGACGGTCACCTCGTGGCGGTTTTCCTCGAGCGCAACCCTGATATTGGCGAGCGAGATGCGCTTCATGTGCGGACAGAGATTGCAGGGCCGGACGAAATCGACATCCGGGTGCCGGACGGCGACATTGTCGCTCATCGAGCACTCCGTCAGCAGCACCACGCGGCCGGGCTTCGCCGTGGCGACATAGTCCGACATGCCGGCGGTGGACCCGGAAAAGTCGGCCTCGGCGACCACGTCCGGCGGGCATTCGGGATGGGCGATAACGGTGACGCCCGGAAAGGCCTCGCGCATCTCGCGCACATCGTCGGCGGTGAAAAGCTCGTGCACCTCGCAATGCCCGTGCCAGGCGATCAGCTCGACATCGGTCTCGCGCGCGATGTTTTTGGCGAGATATTCATCCGGCAGCATCAGCACCTTCGGCACGCCAAGGGATTCCACCACCTTTTTCGCATTTCCGGAGGTGCAGCAGATGTCGGACGCGGCTTTGACAGCGGCCGACGTGTTCACATAGGTAACGACCGGCACGCCGGGATGGGCCTGCCGCAGAAGCGCGATGTCCTCCGGCGTGATCGAATCCGCGAGCGAGCAGCCGGCGCGCAGATCGGGGATCAGCACCGTCTTTTCCGGGTTCAGCAGCTTGGCGGTCTCGGCCATGAAATGCACGCCGGCCAGCACGATCACATCGGCCTCGACCTTGGTCGCCTCGCGCGCCAGCGCCAGGCTGTCGCCGACGATATCCGCCACGCCATGGAAAATCTCCGGCGTCTGGTAGTTATGCGCCAGGATGACGGCGTTTTTTTCCTTTTTGAGGCGCAGGATGGCGTCGATATCGTTCTCGAAGGAAAGCCATTCCGCTTTCGGCACGACATGGGCGACGCGGTCATAGAGCGCGGCGGCAGAGAGGGGAGCATTCATCGACACGTCCTCCTGATCAGGGCAGGCTGCCCGGTTTGTCGACCCATTAATACTCAATTAGAGTATATCTATGCTGGAGTCATAGTCGCATGTCGGCGCAATGTCAAATGCGGTGTCCGGGGCGTGCTTCGACGGCGCTGTGGGTGACGGGCGGCCTACATCCGCGCAACGGGAAGCCTCGAGCCGGAGAGCGCTCGTTCCTCGCGCACGGCGTGGCGGTAGCGGAACAGCTTGGCCGGGCGGCCGCCGGTTCCGGCGGTCGTCTCGCCCGTCTCCTCAATCAGCCGCTGCTGGTCGATCTGGCGGCGGAAATTCGACTTGTGGAGCGTCAGTCCCGCCAGCGCCTCGACGCCCTTCTGCAGCTGAAGAAGGGTGAAGCATTCGGGCATCAGCTCGAAGATCACCGGGCGGTATTTGATCTTGGCCCGCAATCGGGCAATGCCGGTCGCAAGAATGCGCCGGTGATCGGCGGCCATCGGCCGGCCGAACCAGAAGGCCGGCGCGAGACCTGCCTCGGCGATCAACCCTGCCTCATACATCAGTTCGTAGCGCTGCAGCACCAGTTCCTCGTTCCAGGCCATGCCGTTGAGCCCGAAGGCGAAGTCCAGCCGGTGGCGGCGCGCGGCCCGGCCGGGCCGTTCGCTCATCGCCCACTGGCCGAGCATGTCCGTCACCTGTTCGAGGATTTCCGGCCTGCCGGCGCGCAGGTCCTCCCAGGGAAAATAGGCGTACCAATCCTTCCACAGCGGTCCGCCGCTTCCCGGCGGCGGCTGTTCGCGCACCAGACCCAGATAGCTGATCGAGATCGTCCGGTGGTCACCGGGATCGAAACCGCGATCACGGTCGGCGAAGGTGTAGAGCTGTTCGAGGTAGCCGACAGGATGGCCCGTCTGGCTCTCCACCCAGGCGCGCAGTCCGGCCTGCAGGCTGCTGTGCGCGCTTTCAAAGGGTCCGGAGGGCAGGGCCTTTCCCATCGCGACCGTCATTACCCGCGGCGCGTCGTCGGTCAGCGCGGTCAGAACGGCAATCAGTTCGGGATGGGCAAGGGCCTCGGTCACGGGCGCTCCGATGGTTGGGCTTCATCCATGGGCCTAACACCGAATGGCGGCATCGCCAAGCCAGGCGTCAGATGCAGATTGCCGCAAGCCGGGGCCGCACGCGCTCGTCAATCGTATCCAGCACCTCTGCCGGAAACCATCTTGCATCATGCACCTCGTCCGGGTCCGGCGAAAGCGTGCCCGAGACCCGCGCCGCAAAGCGGATGTCGAGATGATAGTGCTCGGGCTCGCCCTTCTTCGGGTTTTCGGGAATGCGATGCAGGTCGATGCTGACCGGCGCGGCCTCGGGCGGAAGCGCGGCGACCAGTCCCGTCTCCTCCGCACATTCGCGACATGCGGCCTGACGAACGGTTTCGCCCGCGTCCACGTGGCCTCCCGGCTGAAACCATTTGCCCGTTGCCTTGTGGTGGATGAGCGCAGTCTGCGCA
>NZ_CFHTCS010000102.1:0-12541 GCF_984369615.1 Martelella sp.
TCCCGTCGAAATCCAACCGCTCGCCGACGAAATCAATGCGCTTCTTCGCAATAATCGCACGATCGTCGAACGCGCGCGCATGCAGGTCGGCAATCTTGCCCATTCGCTGAAGACGCCGATTGCCGTGCTTTTGAACGAGGCGCAGGCCATGGGCGGGCAGGGCGGCAAGCTGATCGCGTCGCAGGTCGTGATGATGCAGGCGCAGGTCCAGGCCTATCTGAACCGGGCGCGGATTGCCGCGCAAACCGAATCGGTGCTGACGCGCTGTGAGGTGGAGCCCGTTCTGGAACGCCTGGTCCGCGTGATGCGTCGATTGAATCCCGATACGCATTTCGTGCTCTCCTGCGCTCCCGGTCTTGTGCTGGCGGTAGAGCAGCAGGATATCGAGGAAGTGGTCGGCAACCTGCTTGAGAATGCCGCCCGTTTTGCCGAGGGCGAGGTTCGGGTGGATGTCCTGAGGATGGAGGGTGGCGCGGAAGCCGGCGAATGGGCGGAAATCACGGTTGTCGACGATGGCCCGGGACTGACGCCCGAGGAGATCCGCAGGGCGATGAAACGCGGCCAGAGGCTTGACGAAAGCGGATCGGGTTCCGGACTCGGCCTTTCCATCGTCGACGACATCGTGCAGGCTTATGGCGGCCGGTTCGAGTTGACGGGGCTTGAGGGAGCCGGACTACACGCACGCATCGTGCTGCCGGCGAAACTCAAAAAATAGCCGTTCCGCTTGGCCGGGCGGCCGGTCCGGCGAAATCTGGCCATAATCTGTTTCTAGGTCCAAGGGCGCATCAGTCCATGCTATGCCTTGCCCGCGCCTTGGAGCCGCTTTGTCCCGCGCCGTAGGGCGGAACCAATTCATGACGTTCAGGGGGTAACAACATCGTGCAACGGATCATTCTGCTCGCCGCCGCCGCTATTGCGGTTTCGGGTTGCGCCACGACCGACACCGGGATTCCCACCGGCGTGGCACCCTCGCCCGCGTCCCGGCAAGCCGTTCCCGCTGTCGCTCTTGAAGGCGGGCTGGTGGAGCGCGCGGGCATCGCCCTTTCGCCTGCCGACCGCGCGAAAGCCCTGCAGGCAGAACAATACGCGCTCGCCTCCGTTCCCGCGGGCGAAACCGTCACCTGGCAGGGGCGGGATGCCACGGGCAGCGTGACCGCGGCCAGTCCCTATCAGGTAGGGGACCAGAACTGCCGGCAATACACGCAGCGCGTGAACATCGACGGCCGCGAATATGTCGGACGCGGCGCCGCCTGCCGGGGCGAGGACGGGCTGTGGTCGCTGCTGAATTAGCCGTGTCCCTCGCGCTCTTCCCTGCTGCGACCTTTTGCGGCAGATTGCGCCGATAAAGCTTTAGTGTGTTGGCTATTGTGCGGCGGTAGCGTACGAAGACATCGTTATGATTTTCGCCATTCCAGCCCTTGTCGTCTTCCTGGTCGCGGCCCTCGCGGTCGCCCTGCCGCTGCTGCGCAAACCCGCAGGCGGGGGCGAAGGGCCGGCTGCGGGCCAGTCCGCCGTCTATCGCGATCAATTGCGCGAGATCGAGCGCGAAAAAGCGGAAGGGTTGCTCAGCGACAAGGAATACGAAGCGGCGCGGGCCGAGATCGGTCGGCGGCTCCTGGCCGTTTCCGACAAGGGGGGCCTTGCTCCCGAACGCAGGGCCGGCCGCCGCGCGACGGCCTGGGGGACGGCTGCCGCGATCCTGGTTTTGATGGTCGGGTCGGCTTTGCTCTATCCCATTCTCGGCACGCCGGGCGCGCCGGATCAGCCGCTTGCCGCGCGCATGAATGCGGACGAACCCGACCTTGCCGTGTTGGTGGCGCGCGTGGAGCAGCATCTTGCCGAGAACCCCGAGGACGGACGCGGGTGGGATGTGATCGCGCCGATCTATCTGCGCGAAGGCCGGTTCGAGGCGGCAGAGAACGCCTATGCCAATGCGATCCGCGTTTCGGGCGCGACCGCCGATCGGCTGGCCGGGCAGGGGGAGGCCATCGTCGCCATGCATGCGGGGATCGTGACGGACCAGGCGCTTGACCTTTTCCGAAAGGCGGAGGCGCTTGACCCGGATGACCTGCGCGCGCTGTACTTCATGGCTCTTGCCGCCGAGCAATCGGGAGACAGCGCCGTGGCGGCGGAGCGGTTCAGGCGTCTTGAAAACGCGCTGCCGGAAGGGTCTCCCTGGCGCGACATGGTTAACCGCCGGATCGCGGCCAATAGCGGCGGGCGTCCCGCCGATGGCGTCGTGCCGAATGGCCCCGACGAAGAGGCGGTGGCGGCCGCGTCCGATCTTTCGGATGAGGCGCGCGCCGAGATGATCGATGGCATGGTCGCCGGGCTTGAGCAAAGGCTGGAAGATGATCCGGATGATATCGACGGCTGGATGCGTCTGATCCGATCCTATAGTGTTCTCGGAAACGAGGAAAAGGCGGTTTTGGCCCTCCGGCAGGCGATCGGTTACTTCGGAGGGGACAGCGCGCAGGGCGCAAGGCTTGAGGCCTTTGGAGCCTCGCTGCAGTTATCGGGAGCAGAGCGTTGAATCGCAAGCAGAAAAGGCTGACTGTCATCGCAGGCGGCGTCGGTTTCATTGCCGTCGCCGTGCTGCTGGTGCTGTTTGCGCTCAGCCGCAGCGTTTCCTATTTCTACATGCCGTCCGACCTTGCCGAAAAGCCGGTCGGCGAGGGAACGCGCATCAGGCTTGGCGGGCTGGTCGAGGAGGGGTCGATCAAGCGCGTGGAGAACTCCAATGTTCTTTTCACCGTGACCGATGGCTCCGGCGCGGTCGAGGTGCGGTATGCCGGCATCCTGCCGGACCTCTTCCGTGAAGGGCAGGGCGTGGTGACGGAAGGACGCTTCGACAGGGACGGCGCGTTTCATGCCGACACGGTGCTTGCCAAGCACGACGAAAACTACATGCCCAAGGAAGTTGCCGACCGCCTGAAGGAAGACGGCGTCTGGGAGGGGGAGACGAGCCAGTGACGGTTGAACTCGGTCTGTTCTCGCTGATCCTCGCGCTTGCGGTCGCTTTTGTGACCTTTCTGGTGCCGGCTGTCGGCGCCAGGCGGAACAACCCGCAAATGATGGCGGTGGCCGTCAGCGGAACGCTCACTCTGTTCGCCCTGGTGGCGACGTCCTTCGGCGTGCTGATCCGCAGCCATCTGGTCTCCGATTTCTCCGTCCGCAATGTCTGGGAGAATTCGCACTCGCTGATGCCGCTGATCTACAAGTTCTCCGGCGTCTGGGGCAATCACGAGGGATCGATGATGCTCTGGCTTCTGATCCTGACGTTGTTCAGCGCGCTTGTTGCCGCCTTCAGCCGCAATCTTCCCGATGATCTCAGGGCCAATGTGCTCTCGATCCAGGCCTTGATCGCGACGGCTTTTCTCTTTTTCATCCTGTTCACCTCGAACCCGTTCATGCGGATCTTTCCCGTGCCGGGAGAGGGACAGGATCTCAATCCAATCCTGCAGGATTTCGGCCTCGCGATCCATCCACCCTTGCTTTATCTCGGTTATGTCGGCTTCTCCGTGTGCTTTTCTTTTGCGGTCGCGGCGCTCATCAGCGGGCGGATCGATGCGGCCTGGGCACTGTGGGTCCGGCCCTGGGCGCTTCTGGCATGGCTGTTTCTGACGGCCGGCATCGCGATGGGCTCCTACTGGGCCTATTACGAGCTCGGCTGGGGCGGCTGGTGGTTCTGGGATCCGGTCGAAAATGCCTCCTTCATGCCCTGGCTTGCCGGCACAGCGCTGCTGCATTCCGCCCTGGTCATGGAAAAGCGCGAGGCGCTGAAGATCTGGACGGTGCTCCTGTCGATCCTGACCTTCTCGCTGTCGCTGCTCGGAACCTTTCTCGTCCGATCCGGCGTTCTGACCTCGGTGCACGCTTTCGCGACCGACCCGACGCGCGGCATCTTCATTCTCGCCATCCTTGCCTTCTTCGTCGGCGGCTCGCTGGCTTTGTTCGCCTTTCGCGCACCGCTCCTGCGCGCCGGCGGCCTGTTCTCGCCGATTTCGCGCGAGGGGGCTCTGGTCTTCAACAACCTGATCCTGACGGTGGCAACGGGAACCGTGCTGACCGGAACGCTCTATCCGCTGGTTCTCGAAACGCTTACCGGTGACAAGATTTCCGTCGGCCCGCCCTTCTTCAACATGACCTTCGGCGTGTTGATGATCCCGCTTCTGCTCGCCGTTCCCTTCGGCCCGATGCTGTCGTGGAAAAGGGGCGACCTGAAGGCGGCCGGCGAGCGCCTGATGGTCGCGGCAGTTCTGGCGCTCGTTCTGGCTGCCGGCTTCATCTACTACCATTCCCGCGGCCCGGTTCTCGCGGGCCTTGTCATCGCGATTGCCTTCTTCCTGATGTTCGGCGCGGCCAGCGATCTCTGGTATCGCTCGGGTTTCGGCCGGATGTCGATGGCGCGGGCATGGCCGCGATTTGTCGGCCTGCCGCGTTCCGCCTTCGGCGCGGCGCTTGCCCATTTCGGCCTCGGCGTGATGGTTCTCGGCGTCGTCGCGGTTTCGCTCTACGAGACCGAGGCGGTTCTGGAGATGACGCCCGGAATGAGCGTGGATGCCGGCGGCTACACGGTGACATTCGACGGCATCACACCCGTAAGAGGCCCCAATTATGTCGATGAACGGGGCGCGTTCACGATTGCCCGAGACGGTCGGCCCGTCACCGAAAGCTTTTCGGCCAAGCGGGTCTACCTCGCCAACAACATGCCGACGACCGAGGCCGGCATCTCCACCTTCGGCCTCAGCCAGCTCTATGTCTCGCTCGGAGATGAGCGCGCCGATGGCGCCTGGGTCGTCAGGGTGTGGTGGAAACCGTTTATCCTGTGCATCTGGCTCGGCGGCGTGGCCATGGCGCTTGGCGGCGTGGTTTCGCTGACCGACCGGCGACTGCGCGTCGGCGCGCCCGCGCGCAGTCGCAGGCGCTCGATGGACGCGGCCGCGCATGCAGGGGCAGCGGAATGAAGCTTGCCGCCCTTCTGGCCATGGTTCTGCTCCTGGCGCCGTTGACATCGGCCCAAGCCGTGACGCCTGACGAAGTGCTGGACGATCCGGCACTCGAAGCGCGCGCCCGCGAGATTTCCGCCGAACTGCGCTGCATGGTCTGCCAGAACCAGTCGATCGATGATTCGAATGCCGATCTCGCGCGGGACCTGAGGCTTCTGGTGCGGGACCGTCTTGTCGACGGTGACAGCAATGAGGAGGTCATCGACTATGTGGTCTCGCGCTACGGCGAATTCGTGCTGCTGAAGCCCCGCTTCTCGCCCAAGACATGGCTTTTGTGGGGCGCGCCGGCGCTGCTGGTCGTGATCGGCGGCATCGTGGTGTGGCGCCTTTCGAAGTCGCGTCGCGCGCCGGATCGCCCGCTTTCCCAGGTGGAGGAGGAGCGCCTCGAGCGGCTTCTCGCGGATGGCGACGACAATTAACAATCCGTCATTTTGTGGACAGATTGCTGTAAGGTCGCAACATTTATAGTGCCTTTATCCGATTTGAAGACATCTTCAAAAACGTCAATCAAGGAAAAGGTAGACCAGATGCTCGACCAGACTTCCGGATACAACAAGTTCAAGCCGATTCTGAAAGCCTCGGCGCTTGCCGGCGGCGTTGCCGCTGTGCTGTTTTCGGCAGGTGCGCCCCTGACCGTTCCCGAAGCCCTCGCCGACCCGGTTTATGTCGAGGCCCCCAAGGTGCCGGGCTTTGCCGACGTGGTCGAGGCGGTCTCGCCGGCCGTGGTCTCCGTGGTCGTTGAGAGCAATGTCCAGCCCGTTGCCCAGAATGACGGCTTCGGCTTCGGCTTTGGCGGACGCGGATTTGACAACCTGCCGGATGATCATCCCCTGAAGCGTTTCTTCAAGGATTTCGGCGCGCCCATGGAGCCGCAGCAGCCGCCGAAGCCGCGCGGTGGCGGTCCGCGTCCGGTCGCTCAGGGGTCAGGCTTCTTCGTGTCCGGGGACGGCTATCTCGTCACCAACAATCACGTCGTGCGCGAAGGCGACAGTTTCTCCGTTCTGATGGATGACGGGACCGAATATGACGCCAAGCTCGTCGGCACTGATCCGCGCACCGATCTCGCCGTCCTGAAGGTCGATGCCGACCGCGACTTCACCTATGTGAACTTCGCCGATGATTCCAAGCTGCGCGTCGGCGACTGGGTCGTGGCCGTGGGCAACCCCTTCGGCCTCGGCGGCACGGTGACCTCGGGCATCGTCTCCGCGCTCGGGCGAGACATCGCCTCCGGCCCCTATGACGATTACATCCAGGTGGACGCAGCCGTCAACCACGGCAATTCCGGCGGTCCGACCTTCGATCTCAACGGCGAAGTGGTCGGCATCAACACCGCGATCTTCTCGCCGTCCGGCGGCAATGTCGGCATCGCCTTTGCCATCCCCTCGCATCTGGCCCAGGACGTGGTCAACGATCTGATCGATGACGGCGCGGTCGAGCGCGGCTGGCTCGGCGTGCGCATTCAGCCCGTCACCGAAGATATCGCCGATGCGATCGGTCTGGCAAAACCGGAAGGCGCGATGATCTCCGAGCCGACCTCCGACAGTCCCGGCGCCGAAGCCGGGCTCAGGCAGGGCGATGTGATCACCGCGGTCAACGGCGAGGTCATCGAGGACGCGCGTTCGCTCTCCCGGATGATCGGCATGATGGAGCCGGGCGACAAGGTTGAGCTTTCCGTCTGGCGCGACGGCAAGTCGCAGACGGTCGATGTCACGCTCGGTGCATTCCCGACCGAGGACCAATTGGCGGCCGCCGAAGGCATGAGCGCGCCCGCCGAGAGCTCGCTGATGACCCGGATGGGGATCGAGGTCGTTCCGTCCGATGACGGCAAGGGCGTAACGGTCACCGTCGTCAATCCCGATTCGGATGCCGCTCAGAAGGGGCTTGCCGAAGGGCAGAAGATCCTGAGCGTCAACAACAAGGAAGTCGGCTCTGCCCAGGACATCCTTGATCAGGTCGAAGAGGCGGCGAACAACGGACGCAAGCAGGCGCTTTTCCAGGTCGAGACCGAAAACGGCAGCATGTTCACCGCCCTGCCGACCGGTAGCGAGAACGAGGATGCCGGCTGATCGGCACTGACAGAATGGCGGGCGCACGGGCAGGACCTGTGCGCCCCTTTCGTTTTGCCGCCCTTTCGGAGGAGCCAAAATGTCTGTCGACGAAACCCTCAAGACTGCTTGTAACGAAGATCGCAATGGCGATAGTGTCGCCGCCATGCGTATTCTGGTTATTGAAGACGATCTTGAGGCCGCCGCCTATCTGACCAAGGCCTTCCGCGAGGCCGGCATCACCTGCGAACATGCGGGCGATGGCGAGAGCGGCTTGTTCATGGCGAGCGAGAACGAATATGACGTGCTGGTCGTGGACCGCATGCTGCCGCGCCGCGACGGGCTCTCGGTGATTTCGGCGTTGCGCGCGCGCGGCGTGCACACGCCGGTGCTGATCCTCTCGGCACTGGGGCAGGTGGACGATCGCGTGACGGGGCTCAGAGCAGGCGGGGATGACTATCTGCCCAAGCCTTATGCCTTCAGCGAGCTTCTGGCCCGCGTCGAGGTTCTCGGCCGGCGCAAGGGCGCGCCCGACCAGGATGTCGTCTATCGGGTCGGCGATCTGGAACTGGATCGCCTGTCGCACGAGGTGCGCAGGGCCGGGCGCGAGATCACGCTGCAGCCGCGCGAGTACAGGCTCCTCGAATATCTGATGAAGAATGCCGGGCAGGTGGTCACCCGCACGATGCTCCTCGAAAACGTGTGGGACTATCATTTCGATCCGCAGACCAATGTGATCGACGTGCATGTGTCGCGGCTGCGCTCCAAGATCGAGAAGGATTTCGACAAGCCGCTTCTGAAGACGATCCGCGGCTCCGGCTACATGATCAAATCCGATCCCTAGGGCATGTCCGCGTTTCCGTGAATCGCGAACATGCTCTAACCTTTTGTCTTTTCGCGCGTCCGGACGGAAAACCGGTCTCCGCTTTTCCTGGGCGCGCTTCCAACAGCGATCGCAACCGATGAGAGAACGCCTGCGGCTCCTGTTCAAATCCACCGCCGTCCGTCTTTCGGCCGTCTATATCCTTCTGTTCGGCCTGTGCGCGGCGGTGATGGTGTTTTACGTCACCGCGGTCTCAGAGGATCTCGTCGTGCGGCAGACCAGGGCCTCGCTTGAACCCGAGGTTACCCAACTCGATCTCGCTTTCGAGAGCGGCGGCATCCGGCGCGTCTTCAACATCATCGAGCGACGCGCGCGCCAGCCCGGCGCCAATCTCTATGTCATTGCCAGCCCGCAGGGAGAAATTCTCGCCAGCAATGTCGCCTCGCTGCAGCCGGGCGTATTGAACCGGCTCGGCTGGATCGAGCCGCCCTTCCGCTATGAGGGCTTTGCCGAAAACAATGGCGGGACGCATCAAAACCTTGCCGCCGGTTATGTCATCGAGCTCGACAACGGCATCAGGCTGCTGATCGGTCGCGACCTCGGCGATCCCGAGCGGCTGCATATCGTTGTCCGGCAGGCGTTGCTGCTCGCGCTCATCATCATGGGCGTCGGCGCGCTGGTGATCTGGTTCGCGATCGGGCGCAATGCGCTGAAGCGCATGGACCGGATGTCGAGTGCAAGCGGCAAGATCATGGCCGGCGATCTCTCCCAGCGTCTTCCCGTCACCGGCTCCGGCGATGAATTCGACCGGCTTTCCAACTCCCTCAACCTCATGCTCGACCGTATCGTGCGGCTGAACGAGGGCCTGCGCCAGGTTTCCGACAATATCGCCCATGACCTGAAGACGCCATTGACCCGCCTGCGCAACAAGGCAGCAGATGCGGCAGCGACGGAGAACCCCGATGACCGGCGTCTGGCCCTGGAAGGCATCATCGCCGAATCGGACCAACTGATCCGGACCTTCAACGCGCTGTTGATGATCTCCCGCGTCGAAGCGGGCGCTGTTGCCGCCGAGATGTCGGTCGTCAACCTCTCGGCGATCGTCGAGGACAGCGCCGAGCTTTACGGCCCGGTTGCCGAGGAGGCCGGTCTTGCGCTCGACTGCGCCATCGAAAGCGATATCTCCGTCAACGGCAATCGCGAACTGATCGGCCAGGCGATCTTCAATCTTCTCGACAATGCCATCAAATATTCCGAGGGTTGCGGGCAGTCGATCCACCTTTCGCTGAAGCGGGAAGGGCGTCAGGCCGTGTTCGTGGTGGCCGACAACGGACCCGGCATTCCGCCTTCGCGCATGGACGACGTCAAACAACGCTTCTTCCGGCTCGATGAGAGCCGGTCGAAGCCCGGAACCGGGCTCGGCCTGTCGTTGGTGGATGCCGTTGCTTCGATGCATGGCGGCGCGTTTTCGCTTGTTGAGGCCGGGAGCCTCGTCGAGGGGTATTCCGGTCTTGCGGCTGTGCTGCGCTTTGCGATCGTCAGCGAAAAGGGCAGCGCCGGCTGACGCGTCGCTCCATGCGCCTCCGTCTTTTGCTTTGAGCCTGCCGTCCGCGATGTTAAGGCAGAGCAAACGGCATACGGAGGAAAAGATGAGCGACCAGGCAGGCGGCACACTGCGCGATATGGCGGGGGAACCCATTTTCCCGCTCAACGACGAACTGGCGCGGTCTGCCCTTGACGAGATGGCTGCGGCGGCTGAAAAGCACGGGCTTTCTGCATTTCTCGCCGACCGTGACGACCGGCTGACGCGCTTCCTCGCTGCGGCCTTTTCGCTTTCGCCGTTTCTGTTCGACAGCTTCCGCGCCCACCCCGAACTGCTTTCCCGCATCGATGAGCCGTTCCTGCCGCAGATTGAAGCCGATATCGAGACGGCGCGCGCAGCCTGGCGGGATGGGGAGGGCAAGGTCAGCGACAGCGACATCATGCTGCGCCTGCGCCGGGCCAAGCGCGGGGTCGCGTTCCTGACGGCGCTTGCCGATCTCGCCGGCATGATCCCGCCGGAAAAGACGACAGCTCTGCTGAGTGACTTTGCGAGCGCCGCAGTTGCCGCGACGGTGGACCATCTGCTCACATCGGCCGCCGGGGAGGGCAAGCTCGCGCTCCAATCCCCTGATCGTCCCTCGGATCAATCGGGCATGGTCGTTCTCGGGATGGGCAAGCTGGGCGCCTGCGAACTGAATTATTCCTCCGACATCGACATCGTCGTCTTTTTCGAGCCGGAAGCGAAGATCTTCACGGACAAGGATGATCCGCGCGCGCTCGTGCCCCGGCTGATGCGCCGTCTGATCCGCATCCTGCAGGAGCGCACCGGCGACGGCTACGTCTTCCGCACCGACCTTCGCCTGAGGCCCGATCCGGGATCGACGGCGCTGGCGATTCCGGTCGAGGCGGCGCTTCTCTATTATGAGAGCCGCGGCCAGAACTGGGAGCGCGCCGCCTTCATCAAGGCGCGGCCGATTGCCGGCGACCTTGCGGCGGGCGAAGCTTTCCTCGCCGAAATGGTCCCGTTCATCTTCCGCAAATATCTCGACTATGCGGCGATCGCCGATATCCATTCGATCAAGCGGCAGATCCATGCCCACAAGGGCTTCGGCCTGGTGGCGGTTCATGGCCACAACGTCAAGCTCGGACGCGGCGGCATCCGCGAGATCGAGTTCTTCGTCCAGACCCAGCAACTGATTGCCGGCGGGCGCATGCCGGAACTCCGATGCCGCAGGACCGTCGATGCGCTCGCGGCATTGCGGGAGGCGCGCTGGATCGACAAGGCCACCGCCGATGAACTGGCAGAGGCCTATTGGTTCCTGCGTGATGTCGAGCACCGCATCCAGATGGTGCGCGACGAGCAGAGTCACGTTCTGCCGGAGGATGATGCCGAACTTCTGAGAATCGCCCGCATGAGCGGTTTTGAGACCACGGACGCTTTTTCCGGCGCCCTGTTGAAAGCGCTGAAGACCGTCGAGCGGCGCTATGCCCGCCTGTTCGAGCGGGAGGAGACGCTTTCGGGCGAGGCGGGCAACCTCGTCTTCACCGGCGAGGATGATGACCCGGGAACGCTCGAAACCCTGCGCAAGCTCGGCTTCGACCGGCCCGAGGACATCGCCCGCGTTGTCCGGACCTGGCATTACGGCCGCTACCGCGCGACGCAGACGACCAAGGCCCGTCAGCGGCTGACCGAGATCATGCCCGAACTCCTGAAAGCCTTCGGCGCAAGCCGCAGGGGTGATGAGGCGCTGCTGCGCTTCGACCGGTTTCTCTCCGGTCTGCCTGCCGGCGTCCAGCTTTTCTCGCTTCTCAAGAACAATCCGAACCTGATGCTGCTCATCGTCGAGGTGATGTCGGCAGCGCCGAGGCTCGCCGAGATCATCGCCGCGCGCGCCCATATCGTCGACGGCATGCTCGACCCCGCGCTGATGACGGAAATCCCGACCCGCGATTATCTTGCCGGCCGGCTGGAGGACTTCATGAGCGGCGTGGAGATCTACGAGGAGCGGCTTGACCGCCTCAGGATTTTTGCCGCCGAGCAGCGCTTCCTCATCGGCATCCGGCTGGTGACCGGGTCGATCAGCGGCTTTGCCGCCGGCCGCGCGCTGACGACGCTCGCGACGCTGGTGATCGACGAGGCGCTTCAGGGCGTGCTGGCGCAGATGGAAGAGGCGCATGGCATGGTCGACGGCCAGCGCGCCTGCGTTCTCGCCATGGGCAAGCTCGGCAGTTCTGAACTGACGGCGGGCTCCGATGTCGACGTGATCGTGCTTTACGATTGCGACGACCCGCTTGCCATGTCGTCCGGCCCGAAACAGCTTGACGTGCCGCGCTATTTTGCCCGCGTCACCCAGCGCCTGGTCGCCGCCCTGAGCGCGCCGACGGCCGAAGGCGTGCTCTACGAGGTGGACATGCGGTTGCGCCCCTCCGGCAATGCCGGTCCGCTGGCGACGCGGCTTGCCGCTTTCGAGAAGTACCAGTTGAACGATGCCTGGACCTGGGAGCATATGGCGCTTTCGCGCGCCCATCCGCTGTGCGGCGACCCGTCGCTGATGGCCGATACCGGGGCCGTGATCGATGCCATCCTGGGGCAGAAGCGGGGTCTCGGGAAACTTGCACGCGACATTGCCGACATGCGCGCCCGCATCGAACGCGAGAAGCCGGCAAAGAGCCCGTGGGACCTGAAGCTCATTCCCGGAGGGCTGGTCGATATCGAATTCCTCGCCCAGTATTGCCATCTCGCCTGCCATGTGCCGCGCGGCGAAATCGGCGGCGCGGACGCGATGACCACGGACGATGTTCTGGCGCGTTTCGGCCCGGAGGTGATGGCTGCGGGCGACCTGGAGACCTGCCGCAAGGCGCTTGCGCTTTATACCGACATTGCCCAGTTGACCCGCGCCTGCCTGAATGAGGGTTTCGAGCCCGAAACCGCGCCGTCCGGTCTTCTGGAGCGCCTGTACAAGCTCGCCGATTGCCCGGATGTCAGCGCTCTTGAGGCAAAGATCGCCGATCATGCACGCGACGTGCGGGTGATCTTCGAAAAGCTGCTTCCCTTTGCCGAGGACAAGGCGCTCTAACCTATTTTATCTACGCATCGTGCTTTCCGAAAATCGATTCCGATT
>NZ_CFHTCS010000103.1:0-12503 GCF_984369615.1 Martelella sp.
ATATGCTGCCCGAAATCGAAATCGGCCGTCTTCACCTTCCAGACGTTTCTGGCGCGCAGCATGATTTCGCGAAGCGGCTGGGTGCAGGTTCGGTTGACAGTTGCGGCGGAAACGAGTGGACGCTTGTCATCGCCCTTGATGTGCTCGCCGCGGCGCCGTGCGACAACGGCCGCAATCTTGGCGTCATCAATTTTCGCAAGATCTGTCTTCGGTCCGACAGCGTCGTTCAGCCAGGCTAGGACGTGGAGCGTGGTCTCGACATTCTTGTGGTGCTGGCCGATCTCTGTCCACCACCGCGATGATGCCTCTTCGAAGGTCATGCGATCGGCAGGCCGGTTCTCGGCCGCGATCAGTTCGGCGCGTATTGTTTCTTTGATCGAGTCTTCGACGCGCTTTGCGTCCCGCTTCGAAGTTGCGCCAGTTTTGCCCGAAAATCGACGACCCCTGAGGATGAAGTCGTAGGAGTATGCGCTTTCTCCTGGCCGCTTATAGACTGACACTCGCGCCTCCTCATATCGATGAAATCATCGAGATCGGCCTTGGTGTAGCGTCGTGTCGGTCGCTTCGTGCCGAGGCCGATGTTTATCCAGCGCAGGCTCCCGCTCTGCGTCAAGTGTGTGAGCTGCTTTTTCGAGATGCCGAGGTAGCGTGCCGCCGTGTCCGCACTCAAAAGCCCCTCATTCAGATCCGATGCTCCTGGGCCCGTTCTTCCAGCGGACATCTCACCCTCCCATGATCGAAACGGCGAGTATGGCAGTCAAGCCAATGCCTGTGCAAAGGCCGATGACGAAGCCAAGCCAAGAGGCGGTGCGAAGCGAGTAGGGAAGGGGATGCATCAAGCCGCCTCCTCTTCAGGAACGGCGATCGATGTGCCTTTCAGGCAAATGATGCGGATACCGCCGGCGCGCGCGTCTACCTTGCCGTCATTGATACCAGCAGCTTCGAGGGTTCGCATAACATCATAGAGCAAGGCCATGCGCGCGTTGCCGACGATGTCATCGTGGCGGACTGTGCCCCCCATGGCGTTTATCGAATGCCATAGCTGTTCGAGTGGGATTTCTTCCATCGTGCTTCCTTCCCATTGGAGCTGCCGCTATAGGCCCAACGGCCGCAGCAGATTTCAGACCAAGGTAGTCTGACGAGAAGAAAATATACGTTTAAAACGTATAATGCAACCACGTGAACGCTAAAAACGTGCGCGGAATTCAGTTGATGCCATCATTGAGATAAGCAGATGTGCTTACAACGGTTTCATTTGAAGTATGTGGACCCAGCCGCCTGAAGCGAAGCATCCGGCGCCCTTCTCACTCTTTGGTCATTTTCGGGCAAGGTGGCCGCAGATCCGCCCAATGATGGTAAGCCTAGAGAGCTCAACGGTAAAAGTCTCAAGCGCCGGGTTATCTGAAATGATCCGCACTTCGGTTGGGTCGGTGAATGGAATGCGTTGAATTCTCTTTATCTGCGGTTCGGCAAAGCCATCAGAGATCGCATAAACAGTATCAGATGTGAGGGTGTTTTGGTGGAGGTCCACAATTACTCGATCGCCAGGCATATATGTCGGTTGCATTGAGTCTCCGACAACTTCCATGATGATCGCGCCATTGGAGCTAACCTTAACTTCATTGTGTAGATATTCTGGTGGGAAGTGCCATTCTGCTATGACTTTGTGGCCTGAAATCGACTGATCGCGTAGCGGAATATTGATTACTTCACCATTCTGGCCATTTCCGGCGCCCAACTTAGCATCAATTTCCGGAATCGCGCCTTGCTCCGATGGCTTCCAGTGCTCACGCGTGAAGCCTAGCGCCGTCTCGCCCGTTTCTGACGAGTTGTCGGGGTCAAAAGACGCTATCAGTCGAGGACGTGTCGAGAGCGTCTCAGGTCGCGCAAGTGACCAAACATCCTCTTCAGTAATCGGCGGCTGACCGCGGCCAACAACAGCCTGCGCAAGCTTCTTTGCAATGTCTGCTGAAAGGAACTCTTTAGTGTACAGATCAGGGTTCTCGTAGCGCTGAATGCTGGAGCTATTGCGATACCCCATCGCTTTCGCGAGAGCGGCAAGAGATAAGCCTGCACGTTCGCGTAGCTCTTTGAATCTCGCGGTGACATTGAGCTTAGTTTTGGTCATTTTTCGACCTTACGCATAATGCGTATACGTTTTCCACGTTGACAATAATACGTTTAAAACGTACATTGTGACGAAGATGATCAAAGCGAGGTGCTTTATGAACACAGCGGAAAAGGTAATTGCCCGCTTTGGCGGGCTGACTGCCACGGCGCGTGCGCTCTCCGAGCACGGCACTGGTGTTCCTGTCACGACGGTCCAGGGCTGGAAAACGCGCGGACGTATTCCAGAGCGCTACTGGGCAAGACTTGTGGATGCCGCCTTTTGCGTTGGGATTTCCCTGACCGGCGCGGATTTCATTCCCGACGACCTCGTGCCTGAGGGCAGGCAGTCTGAACCGCTTGAGGCTGCCGAATGATGTCTTATCTGGCATGTCGCTCTCCTTGACCGGGTTTCGATGATGTCACCATAGCGGCGAGGTTTTCGCCGTTCACCGAAGATTTTTCGAAAAAGATTTCCTTGAAGTGCAGGGAGGATTTCGTGCGCGCTATTTCCGACGATGACAGACAAAAGCTGAAGGCTGCCACCCGCCGCGCCGTGAAATCTGCCGGTGGCGGCGACAGCTTTGCGCATGTGACCCGAGTTTCCGAAAGTCAGCTATCAAAATACGGACTGGCATCGGACGAACATCAGGACGCATTCATACCGGTTGATGTGGCTCTCGAGGCCGATGTCGAGGCCGGGTCGCCGATCATCGCCACCGCGCTTGCCGCTGCTCAGGGCTTCCGGCTGGTGCGCAATGCCAGTCCGGTTGACGATCACAGCCTCGGCTTTGCCGATATCTCTCAAATCAGCGTCGCCTTCTCCTCCTTCCACACCCGCATGCACGAGGCGCTGGCCGATGATGGCCGCGTTGATGAGGCCGAACGTCGCAGGATACTCAAGGACTTCGACAAGTTTATGCGCACGCTCTTCACGACCATGGGGCGGGTGTAGTCATGAAAACGCCAGCGCCAGACATTGCCTCCACCGCTGCCTGCTTTCTTTCCGATGGTTCCGTGGCAGGGCCGTCTACCGAAGGCGAGCGTGAGAAGCATTTGGCGCCAGTCAGTTTTTCGATTCCGATGCCTCCAAGCACGAACCATCTCTTCAAAAACGTCAAAGGTGTCGGGCGGGTCAAAACCAAGGCCTACCAAGATTTCTGCCTGATGGCCGTCGCCGCTATTCGCCGGCAGAAGGTCGCGAAGATAGGCGGCTACGTCACCATGGTCTGGGCGGTGGAGCGCAGTTCACTGCAGGCTGACATCTCGAACCGGCTCAAGGCCGCTGAGGACGCCATCGTCATGTCTGGGATCATCGACGATGACCGGTTCGTCACAGCTCACACGATCACCTGGGCGCCGAAGGCAAACGGCATGGCCCACGTGCAGATTTACCCGATCCAGCGAATGACGCTGGACTTCTACCCGTCGCAGGATGGCGCGAGCGGCGCGTGGATTGTCAGAGCGCCAGAACAGGAGAATGAAATCAATGGCGATTTCCCTCAACAATCTCAGGACGGTCAGGGCTGACAAAGCTCCGCGTGTTCTGATCTATGGCCCACCGGGCATCGGAAAGACGACGCTTGCGAGCGAGTTTCCGAACGCGGTCTTTCTGCAGATCGAAGACGGCACGCCGGGCGATGTCGAACTGACCAGCTTTGGCAAGCTCGACAACTTCGGCGACGTGATGGATGCGCTTGGCGCGCTCTACCAGGAAGATCACGGTTTCAATACCGTCGTGATCGACAGCGTTACCGAGATGCAGCGGCTGATCTACGCCGAAACATGCGCGCGCGGCGACGACAAGGGCAATGCGAAAGCCAACATCGAGGACTTCGGTTATGGCAAGGGCTATGTCTATGCCATGCGCGTCGCCCAGGAGTTCATCGACGGTATCAACTTCCTTCGCACCGATCGAAACATGGCCGTGGTGCTGATCGCTCACTCATCGGTCCAGCGGTTCGATGATCCGGAGACGGTCAGTTATGACCGCTACGAGATCGAAATCCGCTCGTCCGATAAGGCCAACTCAAACCTTCGTGGCCTCTTCGAGCGCGAGATGGATGCGATCATTCTGCTGAAGCAGCCGGTGACGGTGAAGACCGAAGAGCAGGGCTTCAACAAGGAGCGGGCGCGCGCCGGCGGCGGCGGCACGACGCTGATGCATGCGGTCGGCCGCCCAGCCTATACGGCCAAGAACCGGTACGGCATTCCGCCGGAAATCCGATACGACAAGGGCACGGGCTTTGATGCTCTCGCACCCTATTTCCCCGACTTTGTTGGCCTTGCGCCGGCAGGCCAGAAGGAGGCTGCATAATGGTTCAGATCGCAGGACATTACGACGAACATGCCGAGGCGTCGACAGGTTTCGACCCGGTTCCTTTCGGGGACTATCACGCCAAGATCATTGAAAGCGGCATTGAGGACATCTCCCGCAACAACGACCGGGGGCGCTGCTTGCAGCTGACCTGGCAGATCGAGGGCGGCGAATACAATGGCCGGCTGGTCTGGCAGCGGTTGAACATGTGGGCCGAGAACATGAACAACCTCGACAAGGTCCGCAACATCGCCAACTCGCAGTTTGCCGCCATTCGTGAGGCGACCGGAAAAACTTCGCCTCGCGACAGCGAGGAGCTGCATTTCATCACGTGCACCATCAAGGTGAAGGTGCAGAAGGATCCAAACGGTCAATTCCCGGATCGCAACGAAATCACCGCGGTCAAGCCAGCGGCAAGCACGCGCCAGAGCGGGCCGGCTCGGCAGTCACCGCAACGCCCAGGACCGAGTGCGCAGACAGCCCCTGCTGGTCAGCGTTCGGCGCCTTGGCCTTCGCGGCAGCCTGCTTCCGCCGGACTGGACGACGATATTCCATTCTGATGATGCGGCCGGGCGGCGATAAGGCCTCGAAAACCGCGCCGCCCGGAACCCCTCCAAACAATCCGTTTTCAGCATTGCTCGAAAGGACCGAGACAATGAACGATATCGCTTTGCCTAGCAACAGGCGGCTCTATCTCGACATCGAAACTATCCCGACACAGGATCCGAAAACCTATGCCGAGATCGCCGGCAGGATCTCGCCACCGGCCAGCATGAAGAAGGCCGAAACCATCAAGAAATGGGAGGAAGAGCAGAAACCGCAGGCTGTGGCGGATGCAATCGCCAAGACCTCGTTCGATGGCGCTGCCGGGCACATTTGTTGCATTGGTTGGGCGCTCGATGGCGAGCACTTGGACAGTCTCTCTCTGGGCCCGGACATCGCGCTCGAGCATGAGATGCTGACCACATTTTTCGAAGAGATCTCGTGCCAGCTCCCGCGGTATGGGACCATTCAGATTGTCGGCCACAATGTCATTGGCTTTGACCTTCGGTTTATCTGGCAGCGTTGCCTTATCCTCGGTGTTCGGGTTCCGGGCTGGTTCCCGCGCGATCCGAAGCCTTGGAGCGACGATGTCTTCGACACGATGACCGCCTTTGTAGGAAGTCGAGCCAAGAAAGACGACTCGATCTCGATGGATCGACTTTGCGGCGCCTTTGGGCTCGAGGGAAAGGGCGACATAGATGGGTCGCAGGTTGCCGGGCTTTGGAGCGACGGTGAACATGAGACCATCGCTGCCTATTGCCGCGACGATGTGGAGAAAACGCGGGCGCTGCATCGCAAGATGATGGTTGCGCTGGGTGAGACGGAGGCTGCGTGATGGTCAGCCTTCCAATCCCGAAGAGCCTGACCGCAGACAAGGTCAAGGCAACGACGCGCGAGGAAATGCTAAAACAGCGGCTTTCGCTCTCGGCCTGCACTGGGTGCAATCGTCGAGCATGGTATGACTTCCTTCTGTTCGGGCAGGGACGCGACATGCGTCCCGACCACAGTCGATCAGGCGATATCGCAATCGCATTGAAGGGGGTTGTCGTTCGGTGGCTGGCCGCTGCCGGTATGACGGTCGAGACAATTAATGCAGCAACTGGCGAGATGTTGGCCGCGTCTGGTTTCGATGGTCACCTATATTCGCCGATCGATGGGATCGTCACGGGCGTGCCCGAGGCGCCAACCAAGCGGCATCTGCTGATCGTTGCGGCGCTTAAGGCTGCCGACTTCGCAAAGCTTGAGCGTCAAGGTGTCGAAAACGTCCGGCCGGAAGTTGTCGCGCGTGCTCAGCTTGGCATGCACCTGCTGGGCGTTGAGCGGACACTCTTTGCCTTCTGCAATCGCGACACGGGCGACTTTGGCGCTGAACGTATTCGGTATGACGCGGCGCACGCCGGATCGCAGGCCGTACGGGCTGAGTGGATTGTCGATACCCGCCGAGCGCCGGCGCGCATCAGTGAAAGCCCCGAGTTCTTCGTCTGCGCGCATATGTGCAGCCGCGCCGACATCTGCCATGGCGGTGTGCTTCCGCCGCGACATTGCAGGACCTGCCTGCACGTTACCCCCATCAATGACGGCCAGTGGTACTGCGACCGGCACGAAAAGGAGTTGTCGTTCGATGACCAGCTAAACGGCTGCCCGAACCACCTTTTCATTCCGGATCTCGTGCCGGGCGAGCAGGTCGACGCGGATACGTCCGGCGAAACCGTGACCTACGAGCTTGGCAACGGGAAAACTTGGATTGATGGAGCGGAAAGGAGGGCGGCATGATCAACCTCCGCTACTACCAGGACGAGGCGAAGCAGGCCGTCATGAATTTCTGGGTCCAGGGCGGCGGTAATCCGCTGATCGATCTGGCCACCGGCACGGGCAAGAGCATGGTTATTGCGTCGATGGTGCAAGACTTGCTGCGCGACTATCCGACCTTTCGCGTTCTGATGCTCACTCACGTCAAAGAGCTTGTTCAGCAAAATTTCATGGCGTTGTTGCGTGTGTGGCCGGACGCGCCGGCGGGGATCTATTCGGCCGGATTGAACAGGCGAGACGTGCACCACCGCATTACCTTTGCCTCGATCCAGTCAGTCTACAACAAGGCCAGTCAGCTCGGGCGCCGGGACCTCATCTTGATTGATGAGGCGCATCTGGTGCCGCTCAAAGGCGAGGGCATGTATCGACGATTGCTCGATGATCTCTACGCCATCAATCGTGATGCCCGGGTGGCTGGTCTGACTGCTACGCCTTACCGGCTAGACACCGGACGTCTGGACGAAGGCGACACCCGTCTCTTCGATCAGGTCGTGTATTCCTACGGGATCGCGAAAGGTATCGAGGACGGCTTCCTGTCGCCATTGATCTCCAAGGCCACTGCGGCTCGGATCGACGTTTCCGAGGTCAAACGGCGCGGCGGTGAGTTTGTGCCTGCCTCACTTGAAGGTGCTGCCGACGCGGTAACCCAGGAGGCGGTCTCCGAGATCGCTGACCTCGGCGCCAACCGCAAGTCTTGGCTTGTGTTCTGCGCCGGCGTCAAACACGCGTTGAACGTTCGGGATGCGATCCGCGCTTCAGGTTTTTCATGCGAGACTGTCAGCGGTGAGACGCCGTCCGGTGAACGTGACAACATCATCCGACGGTTTCGCGCCGGTGAAATCCGGTGCCTCACCAACGCCAATGTACTGACCACCGGTTTCGACGTGCCGCAAGTCGACCTGGTTGCCATGTTGCGGCCGACGCTTTCGACATCACTCTACGTGCAGATTGTCGGGCGCGGAACGCGACTATCGCCGGGCAAGGACAACTGCCTTATCCTCGATTTCGCGGGGAACGTTCGGCGGCATGGTCCAGTCGATGAGGTATCCGTGTTGCCAAAAGCCGGTGGCGGCAGTGGCGAGGGAAAGGTCAGCGTTGATCGCGTCGCCGCGAAGGAGTGCCCGGAATGCTGCGAGCTGATGGCTCTCAACGCACGGTCCTGCAAGGTTTGTGGCTACGAGTGGCCCCATGAGGACAAGCCGAAGCATGAGGGGCAAGCCGAAAGCCAGGTCGGCATTCTGTCGAGCGAGCAGGTCGCTCCAACCATGTTGCCGGTCGTCGACTGGCGTATTCAGAAGCACGCAAAGCTTGGTGCGCCAGATAGCCTCCGGGTCGGCTTCATCGCAGGATTGATGGAGTATCCAGAGTGGGTGGCGTTCGATCATGGCCGGTCAGCATTTGAGCGTGCTTGCCAATGGTGGTCGATGCATGGCGGCGGCACGCCCTTTCCCAAAAGCACGGACGAGGCTCTCGCGCGGACGGGAGAGCTGACCATGCCGGAGACCATCAGCATCAAGCCGCGAGGCAAGTACTACGACATTGTCGGCCGGAGCTTCCCCCAGATGCGAGAGGCTGCTGAGTAACCCATGCCTGCCGACAGATTTGTAGAGGGCGTGTGCGGGTGCTGCGCGCGCCGGGAAATTGGTCACGGCGTTGGCGTTGGTCGATCGACCATTTGGCTTTGCGATGACCCGGACTGCCTCGAAATTGCGAAAAGGACAGCGGTGATGAAGCAGGACAGGTTCAGCGATATCGAAAGCCTGGCGGCGCAGGACGGCGGCAATGAGGGGCTTTGGTTTCTGGAAGAGATCGGCAAAACCGATCTGACCACGCTCACCATCGACGAGGTTTGCGAATTTAAGCGCCGCGTTGTCGCCGGATATCGCAATGCGCTCAAAAATAATCTCAGGCGTGAGGCAGGGCTGTGACTGTGACCGATGCAACGCGAAACGCGGACACGGCGTTAGAACTGGCCGCGGCCGGCTTCTATGTTTTTCCCTGCCATTCAAGCGGTGAGAAGGTCAAGCAGCCGATGCCAGGCGTTTTCTGGCGCAAGCAGTCATCGATCGATGAGGCGGTCATACGTCGCTGGTGGTCGCGATGGCCGGATGCTGCGATCGGGATGGATCTCGCAAAATGCGGGCTGGTCGTCATCGATGCTGATCGTCACGAGCTCGACAAGGATGGCGTCGAGGCCTTCGGCGCGATCATGAGCGATCACGGCTTCGATCCGGACAGCGCGCCATTGGTCGCGACGCCCTCGCGCGGCAATCACCATTTCTTTCGCCAGCCGCCCGGCAAAGAGTTCGGCAACGCTGATAGTGCACTCTATCGCGAACGTAAGCTGCGCGATATGGGTATCAATGTCCGAGGCGCCGGCGGCTATGTCGTTGCCCCTGGTACTGTCCTCAAGGATGGCAGCTTTTATGAGCTGTGGGGCAGCCTCGAAGACATCCCGGTCTTGCCCGCATGGCTGGCTGCAATCCTTGAAAAAGAGCCTGATGAAAAACAGGCTGAGCGAATGCTCGTCCAGCGCTCGGAGATAACGGACAGCCGGGTGAAGGCTTATGTCGACGCGGCCATCGAGGCCGAGACGACGCGAGTGCGATCAGCCGGGAAGGGCGGGCGAAACAACACGCTCAACGAGGCTGCCTTCTCGCTGGGGCAGCTTGTCGGAGCCGGTCACGTTGGTGAGGCCGAAATCTTCGCCCTCCTGATGAATGCCGCGAAGGATTGCGGCCTGGGGCAGGCCGAGAGCCGAAAGACAATCCTGTCCGGCCTGAAAGCCGGCGCCAAGGATCCGCGGCAAATCGCGGACATCGATCGACCGGATGACGGGGCGAACGCCGAAGCAGCGCAACGGCTGATCGAGCATCATGATGGCACCGTGACCGATGCCGACACCGGCGAAGTGATAGATGACGGAACGGGGCTGCAAGAGGGCGGCGATTGGTCCCATCCGGGCGGGTTGATCGAGGACATTGCCGACTGGATTGTCGAGACCTCGCCACTGCCTAATCGCAAGCTTGCCTTGGCCGCGGCAATATCCTTTGTCTCGCTCGTTTGCTCCAGGCATCGCGAAACGCCGGGTTTCTCCGGCGGTCTGCAGCTCTTCACCATTTGCACCGGCCAGACCGGCATCGGCAAAGATTGGCCGATGAAGGCGATCGACAGGTTGGCAGTAGAGGCCGGTCTGAAAGAGTTGGTGCGCTCCGGCAAGATCACGACATCGCTTGCCCTCGAGAAAGAGGTAGAGAAGGTTGCAGCCCAACTGATCGTTGCTGACGAGGTGGGCCGTCGGATCTTTGGCAAGGCCGGTAGCAAAAGGGCAGGGACCTATGAGACAGCAATGATCGACACGCTTCTCGAGCTGTGGTCATCCAGTCCCGTCACTTTCTTTCGAACAACCAGCCGCGTGACCGGCGAAGCCGCTGTCATCGAAGGGCCGGCGGTCTCCATCTTCGGCGTCTCGACCCATCGCGATTTCTATTCGTCCCTCGGCCGATCGGCGATCGATAACGGTATGATCAACCGTCTACTAATCATTGAAGCCGACAGGCGCAGCGCCCTGCGTTCAATCGATGGCAGCGCGGCCCGCACACCACCGATGCATATCATCGAAGCGATTGATGCCCTGAAGCCCGCCTTTGGTTCGCTGAATGGCGGTGTCCTGGCATATCGGGTTCCGGAGGGCGTAAAGACCAGACCGGTGCCATGGGCGCAAGAGGCCGCAAAAGAAGCGTGGAGCGCCTTTCGCGATGAGATGCTCGCTCTCGCTGACCAGAACGAAGAGACGGCACCATTTGTGAGCCGTGCAGCTGAAATGGCGCTTCGGCTCGCCTGTGTCCATGCGCTCAGTCGCCTGGGACCGGATGGCGTGATAATGATGGCGAGCGTCGAATGGGCCATCAATGTGGTGCGCGAGAGCGTCAGGAATGCTGTTCAGGGCGCAAACGAATATATCGTCGCATCGGATTTCCAGGAGCATGTGCGCCGCGTCGAGAAGATCATACGAAGCAAGGGGCGGGTGCCGAAGTCTGTCATAGCCCGCCGTATCGGGGGCGCGTTCGACAACCGCGTGCTCGAAAGCATCCTAAGCTCTTTGGCTTTGGCCGGAAAGATCGAAGATCCGAACAAGGGAACGGAAAGGGCTGGCGCTTCATATGTCTGGAGGGGGTGATTGCTATCTGAATAGCACGAACTCTAGAGGCAGATAGCTTACTGCACCAGTACTACAAGATTTAGCATGCTCCCGCACCCAGCGCATTCCAACCTATCACTACCCCTTCTGGGCAAATGATACAATAAGTGGCCTGTAGAATTAATGTGTCGATGCGGCTAGTTGCAAGCACGATAAAAGATAAAGCCTTGTGTGCGAAAATTCCTGGGTGCATCATATATTAACCAGTTCGTGAATCACTTGGCCTTTGCGTATGAAAACCACCAACAAAAATGTACTCCCCGAGATCGTTGAGCTAAAAAGCTATCTATCGGCATCTTCCGAAAATAATGATGAGCTTGAACTCAGAGTGGAATTTGGAGCATTTTCCGACGATATAGAAATAGATCAAGATATTATAAACGTCGGTATATCGAGAATTAATATTTCACTTGATTTCGAAGGTTTCGATATCGTTCCTGCTAGCAAGTATGCAATGGAATTGGTTGAAGACAGAAGAGAACAAGAGGTCGAGGTAACACGTTCAAGTGGCGTAGAGGTTATTTCCAACGTAAAAAAAGGTGCAGGGGGCGAAATTAAAATTGGTCCCCTAGATTATGGCGGAGGGATTGGGTTACACCGAGAGAATATGAAGCTCCAGAAACAGAATATGGTACAGAGCGAACGGGAGACTTATAAGAGTAGCACTCGAAGTGTAATGGCAATAGGGAACGATCAATGGAAAATAACCGATCCCGCAGGTGGAAGCCTGAACGGCACGTATATGAATGATATTTCTTTGTGCAGAATGCGTGATTCTCGTTCGAGTTCCAATCGGAGAGCTGTGGCTCTTACTGCATATTCCCGCCAAAGAGATATCGATATAAATTTTCACAGGGACGGTATTTTTTCTAAGCTTTCCAATAATAAAAATAAGATATTAAAAATATTAATAACAAAATCTCTCTCAAAAATTGATAGGGATAGACTGTATGACGGCCATGTCGTTTTTTCGCAGTCTAATATTTCAGATGAAGAATAGTATTTTTTTTGATGATAGGGTTACGCGAGAATTAAAGAAAGACGTTAGGGAAGTCGCGGTCTCTGCGTCTGAAAATTTCAAAGACATTATGTGCTTGGCTGGTTTGGATCCAGCTGTCGATTTTAGGTATTCAGATTTATCGTATGTTGATTTTTCAAATTCGGACTTAAATGGTTTTGACTTCACGGGTTCTGACCTTCGGGGGGCAATTGGAGCGGACGTAGACTGGGATTTGGATAAGGTCAACCTTACTGATGCTGATATTGGCCAATCTTTATTTCAGGCTCGCCTTTATTTTAGTGAAAAAATTAATTCGTCTGATAAATTAAAAAATGAAGGAAAGAGAATACTCAGGTCAACCTGGGATGAGCAGATAATATGGGCTACTAAAAATATGCGGGTTGGCGCTGATGGCTTAGAAGATAATTTAGCAATTGCTTATTTCCTGTATGAAAATGTAAATGATAATTTTAGTAAAGGTCAGATATTGGAGAGGATACTTGATGTAGAATCCGATTCTGGTTTAG
>NZ_CFHTCS010000104.1:0-12502 GCF_984369615.1 Martelella sp.
ATCGGGACGGGCGAAATAGACATATTCGAACAGGCAGAGCCGTTCGGGCTGTTTCAGCGCGGGTTTGCGGCTGTCGATCGAGACCGTCCCGTCGGGCTGCAGCTCGCAGATGACAACCTCGCCGTTTTCGACGTCGCGGATGAACTTGGCGCCGATAATGTCGAGCGCGCAGGTTTCCGAACAGAAGATCGGCTTGCCGTTCAATTCGCCCATCACCAGCGGGCGGATGCCCGTCGGGTCGCGCGCGGCGATCAGCTTGGTGCGGGTCATCGCGATCATCGAATAGCCGCCTTCCATCTGGCCGATGGCGTCGATGAAGCGGTCTGACGATGTCTTGGCGCGCGAACGGGCGATCAGGTGCAGCACGACCTCGGTATCCGAGGTCGACTGACAGATCGCCCCGTCGGAGATCAGCTTGCGGCGCATGAACAGGCCGTTGGTGAAATTGCCGTTATGGGCAATGGCGATGCCGCCGACACCGAGTTCGGCGAACAACGGCTGGACGTTGCGCAGCACCGTGCCTCCGGTCGTGGAGTAGCGCACGTGGCCCATGGCCATCGAGCCCTTCAGGCTTTCCAGCATGGCCGGATCGGTGTAGTGGTCGCCGACAAGGCCGAGATGGCGCTCGGAGCGGAACTGTTGGCCGTCATAGGAGACGATGCCGGCGGCTTCCTGGCCGCGATGCTGCAGCGCGTGCAGGCCGAGCGCGGTCAGCGCCGCCGCATCGGGATGGCCCAGGATGCCGAAGACGCCGCACTCCTCGTGCAGCGTATCGTCGTCAAGGCTGAAATCGTCATGGTCGTCGAAACTGGTGGTCATCGCGTGATCCGGAAATGGCTGGGGCAGGGCGCGTGCGAAAGCAGGTTCATCCAGACAGTACTAGAGATATCAGATAGGCCGGGCATCCGGCCGGAACTTCAAAATGACGTTACCGTCAATCATTGCCAGTAGCCGCCTTTGGTCGCGGTCAAGCGAACTCTCCAACTCCCCGCCGCCGGGCAGATAGGATTCCAGCTTGGCGGCAAGCATGTCGAGCGCGGGCTTCGACTTGGCGTTGCGGATCCAGTCGGGGCTCTGGGCGTCGCCGACCAGCCAGTTCCAGAACGCGACGGCAACCGCCAGAATGAGCACGCCGCGCACAAGGCCGAAGACGAAACCGAGCGAACGGTCCAGCACGCCGGCGCGGCTGTCGATAATATAGTCCGCAAATCGCGTGGTCACCAGCGAAAGAAGCACAAGCGCGATCAGAAAGATGACCGCGAAGGCGCCGGCCATGGACATGCGCGGATCGTCCAGAAATCCCTCGAATGTCGGCGCGAGGAAGGGGTAGCCGACATAGGCGATCGCCGCCGAAAGCCCCCAGGCGAGAAGCGAGAGGATTTCGCGGGAAAAGCCGCGCACCATGGCAAGAAGGGCCGAGAACAGGACAACGCCGAGGACGATCAGATCGAACAGGGTTACTGGCATTCATTGCTCCGCTTGTCGTGGCCCGCACACGCATGGCCGTTGCGCCCGCCGGCGCCTCAATCGCTGTCGTCCGCTGCGGTCTCCGGCTTCATGCCCGCGATATCGGCCACAAGTTCCGGCAAGGCTTCGAGCCCTTTTAGCCCGTTTGCGCTGCCCGGCGCAATTTCCGCCGAACCCGAAGGCAGAACGGCGCGCGAGAAACCAAGCTTTGAGGCTTCCTTCAGCCGTTGCGCGGCATGGGTCACCGGTCGTATCGCTCCCGAAAGACTGACCTCGCCGAAATAGACACAATCGGGCGGGAGAGCAAGTCCGGCGAGCGAGGAAATGAGCGCCGCTGCAACCGCAAGGTCTGCCGCGGGCTCGGTGACGCGGTAGCCGCCGGCAATGTTGAGATAGACGTCGTGATTGCCGAGCCGGACGCCGCAATGGGCCTCGAGCACGGCCAGGATCATAGAGAGCCTGGCCGAATCCCAGCCGACGACGGCGCGGCGCGGTGTGCCGAGCGAGGTCGGAGCCACTAGCGCCTGCACCTCGACCAGAACCGGCCGCGTGCCCTCCATGCCGGCAAAAACGGCTGCGCCCGGCGCCTTGTCATTGCGTTCGCCCAGGAACAGTTCGGAGGGATTGGCCACTTCGCGCAGGCCCGTGTCGCCCATCTCGAACACGCCGATTTCGTCGGTCGGTCCGAAACGGTTTTTCACCGTTCTCAGGATCCGGTAGTGATGGCCGCGCTCGCCCTCGAAATAGAGCACCGCGTCAACCATATGCTCGACCACGCGGGGCCCCGCGATCTGTCCCTCCTTGGTCACATGGCCGACAAGCACCATTGCCGTGCCCGTCTGTTTGGCAAAGCGGATCATCGCCTGCACGCCGGTGCGCACCTGGGTTACCGTGCCGGGCGCGGCTTCCGCCTGATCCGACCAGAGCGTCTGGATCGAATCGACGATGACGAGGTCCGGCCGCGGCCCTTCCGCAAGCGTCGCCAGAATGTCCTCGACATTGGTTTCGGCGGCGAGAAGCACCTCGGTATCCGCCGCGCCAAGGCGGCGGGCGCGAAGCCTGACCTGGGCGATCGCCTCCTCGCCCGAGACATAGATCACCCGCTGGTTCTGGCGGGCCAGCGCCGCCGCCGCCTGCATCAGGATCGTTGACTTGCCGATGCCGGGATCGCCGCCGACGAGAACCGCCGAGCCGCGCACGAAGCCGCCGCCGGTCACCCTGTCCAACTCGGCCATCTTGCTCGCGATGCGCGGGGCCTCCTCGCTTTCTCCGTCGAGCTTGACGAGGGCCACCGGGCGGCCCTTCTTCGGCGCGCGCGCCGGGCCGCCGCCGATGCCGGCCGAGGGATTTTCCTCGACGATCGTGTTCCAGGCGCCGCAGGCGTCGCATCGCCCGGCCCAGCGGGCATGGATGCTGCCGCAATTCTGGCAGATGAACTGGGTCTTCTGTTTGGCCAAGGTCTCTTCTTTGTCGGAAAAAGCGTCAGTCCGGCTGGGTATAGCGGCGACGGTAGCGCAAGCCAAGGGCGGTCAGCAGTTCGTAGCCGATCGTTCCCGAGGCTGTCGCCGCCTCGTCCAGCGGCAGGTTGGGGCCGATCAGCTCGATATAGTCGCCCACGCGGATTGCCTCCTCCGGCACATCGGTCACGTCGTATATGGTCATGTCCATGGTTATCCGCCCGGCAATCGGCACCTTGTGTCCCGCAGCAAACCCGAAGCCGCCGGGACTGACGGCATCGCGCAGCGGCGCGCCGGAACCCGAAAGCGACCGATGATAGCCATCGGCATAGCCGGCCGCGGCAATGGCGAGCCGGCTGTCGCGGGAAAGCCTGCAGGTCGCGCCGTAGCTCACGGTTTCGCCTGCGCGGGCATTGCGGATCTGGACGATCCTGGCCTCCGCCCGTGCCGCGGGCCTGAGCTTCCGCGCGGTGCCCGGCTGCGAATCGCCGCCGTAGAGTGCGATCCCGGGACGGGTGAGATCGAAATGATAGTCCGGACCGAGAAAAATGCCGGCGGAGGCCGACAGGCTGGCCTCGACGCCCTCGAAGGCGGAGGCCGCGATGCGGAACCATTCGAGCTGCTTTTTGTTCATCGGCGAGGCGGGATCGTCCGCGCAGGCAAGATGGGAGAGGATGAGAACGGGCTCGAAGCTCGCCGGCCGCGAGACATCGCCGGCAAGCGCCAGCGCTTCCTCCACCGTCAAGCCGAGCCGGTTGAAGCCGGTATCGACCTGGAGCGCGCAGGGGTAATCGCCATATTCCGCGACCGCCGCGAAGAAAAAGGAGAGCTGTTCGGTGCTCGCCAATACCGGCACGAGATCATGTTCGAAAAAGAGCTCTTCCGTACCGGGCCACATGCCGGAGAGGACGAAGATGCGGGCATCGGGCGCAAATCGCCTGAGCGTCGCGCCCTCATCCGGCACAGCGACGAAAAAATCGGCAGCGCCCGCGCCGTAAAGCGCTTCGCCGACATCCTCGATCCCGAGACCGTAGCCGTCGGCCTTGACCACGGCCGCCGTCCGGGCGCTGCCGGAGAGCGTTCGCATGGTCTTCCAGTTGCTGACAATGGCGCCGAGATCGACGGTCAGCCGGGCGGGAGCCGCCGAGAAGGGGATTTCCCCTTCCTGCAGCGGTTCATCGTTGAGATCATTCGAAAAATCAGACATGAAATCGCCGTTTATTGCAGAATCTCGGCAATCATAGCGCGTTCACGCCATTTCGCCCATGCCTAATCGTCGAAACTCGAATAGGACGGGTCGGCAAGATCCGCAAAGCGGGTATAGGCGGCCTGGAAGGCGAGGTTTGCCGTGCCCGTCGGGCCGTGACGCTGCTTGGCGATGATGACGTCGGCGGTTCCGCGCACCTTCTCGTATTTCATCTTCCACTCGTCATAGGCCGGATCGTCAGGGTCGCGCGGCTCGAGGTTCTGGACGTAATACTCCTCGCGGTAGACGAACAGCACCACGTCCGCGTCCTGCTCGATCGAGCCCGACTCGCGAAGGTCGGAAAGCTGCGGCCGCTTGTCGTCGCGGTTTTCCACCTGGCGGGAAAGCTGGGAAAGGGCGATGATCGGCACGTTCAGTTCCTTGGCGAGCGCCTTCAGCCCGGTGGTGATCTCGGTCACCTCCTGCACGCGGTTCTCGCCGGATTTCTTCGAACCTGTCATCAGCTGCACATAGTCGACAACGAGCAGATCGAGGCCGCGCTGGCGCTTGAGGCGGCGGGCGCGGGCGGAA
The DNA here is from genome assembly GCF_984369615.1 of Martelella sp. Classification (NCBI taxonomy): domain Bacteria; kingdom Pseudomonadati; phylum Pseudomonadota; class Alphaproteobacteria; order Hyphomicrobiales; family Aurantimonadaceae; genus Martelella; species Martelella sp. Next base: position 4,702 of record NZ_CFHTCS010000104.1, read on the forward strand.
AGCTGGGCGATCGAGATGCCGCCGGTCTGGTCGATATAGAGCGGAACCTTCTGCATGGTCTGCGAACAGGCCACCAGCTTGTCGAAATCGGCCTCGGTGATGTCGCCGCGCCGGATTTTCGAAGACGAGACTTCCGTCTGCTCGGAGATGATACGGGTGGCGAGCTGTTCGCCGGACATTTCCAGCGAGTAGAAGGCGACGACGCCGCCCTGTTTCGCCTCGACCGTGCCGTCGGGCAGGACTTCCGGCTCATAGGCGGAGGCGACGTTCCAGGCGATATTGGTGGCGAGCGAGGTCTTGCCCATGCCCGGACGTCCGGCGAGGATGATCAGGTCGGAGCGCTGAAGGCCGCCCATCTTGGCGTCGAGCGTGTTGAGGCCGGTCGATATGCCGGAGAGATGGCCGTCGCTTTCGAACGCTTTGCTGGCCATGTCGATGGCGATCGTCACGGCGTTCTCGAAGGACTGGAAGCCGCCCTCATAGCGACCGGTCTCGGCCAGCGCGAACAGCTTGCGCTCGGTGTCCTCGATCTGCTCGGACGGCGGCAGGTCGATCGGCGCATCATAGGCGGTGTTGACGATATCCTCGCCGATCTCGATCAGCTGCCGCCGCAGCGCCAGGTCGTAGATGGTGCGGCCATAGTCCTCCGCATTGATGATGGTGACGGCCTCGGCGGCAAGCCGCGCGAGATATTGCGCCACCGTCAGGTCGCCGACCTTCACGTCGGAGGGCAGATGGGTCTTGAGTGTGATCGTGTTGGCGATCTTGTCCATGCGGATCGTATCGCCGGCAATCTCGTAGATCCTGCGGTGCAGCGGCTCGTAGAAATGCTCCGGCTTCAGGAAGTCCGACACGCGGTAGAAGGCGCTGTTGTTGACGAGAATCGCGCCGAGCAGGGCCTGCTCGACTTCCAGATTGTTCGGCGCCTCACGCGTCTGCTGCGCGCCGGGCGTCTGGAAGGAAAGGGAAGGCGCGATGTCATTCATGATCGGTCTTTTCTCGGTGTCCTGAGACTGGCTTGGCAAACTATCACTAGCGGATCAACCGCATCCGCTCACCGTCATCGCGATCACATTCTCCAGTCTTGCCCGCAATCCACAGGGCGCAGGGCCAGGCGAAAGCGGGCGTGGCGAAAACAGGCCGTCGGCCTTGACATGATTCGGATACGTGAAAGCACATGATACCACAGAAAAGCCCGGCCTCCTTTGCGGAAGGCCGGGCCCTTGATATCCGAAGCTTCAAGCCGCCGATCAGGCGTTCTTGTCTTCCTCTTCGCCTTCTTCCTCGCCTGAGGCCTCGGCTTCTTCGCCTTCGTCCTCGTCGAGGTCGTAGTCGGCATCGGGGTTGAAGAAGTCTTCCGGACGCAGCGCGTCCTCGTCGACGCCGTAGATGGCGTCGGCGGAGGTGAGGTCTTCACCCTTGAGCTGCCGCTCGGCTTCCTCGGCGGTGCGGGCGACGTTCAGCTCGACCGTGACATAGACTTCCGCGTGAAGCTGGACTTCGACCTTGTGCAGACCGACCGTCTTGATCGGGTGGTTGAGAACCACCTGGTTGCGGGAAATCTTGTAGCCTTCCTCGCCGAGGATCTCGACGATGTCGCGGGTTGCGACCGAACCGTAGAGCTGGCCGGTTTCGCCGGCGGAGCGGACAACGATGAAGGACTTGCCGTCCAGCGTGTCGGCAATCTTCTGGGCTTCGTTGCGGCGCTCGAGGTTGCGGGCTTCCAGCACCGCGCGCTCGGCCTCGAAACGGGCCTTGTTGGCGGCATTGGCGCGCAGCGCGCGGCCGGTCGGCAACAGGTAGTTACGGGCATAGCCATCGCGAACCTTCACGGTTTCGCCCATCTGGCCAAGCTTGGCGATGCGTTCAAGCAGGATTACTTCCATGGGTTTTTCCTTTCATTGTCGTCGTCTGGATCCGGCGGGGTGGCTCCCGGCGAGAGAGCGATGGCCCGCCGTGTGTCAAGAAGGCCCATCACCACGAAGATCAGGGCCGGGAAGGTGAAAATCAGCGAAAGATAGGAGAGGATGATGACCGGCACGCCCCAGCTCTGGCCGCGCGCGGCAAGATGCATGCGGGCAAGGCCGGCGAGAAGAAAACCGCCGCCGAAGGCGCCGAGGCAGGCAGCGCCGATAAGGCCGATCGTTCCGCCGAAGAAGGTCGCGACCAGCGCCGCGAGAAACACGAAGATGGCGTTGCGATGCATGCGCAGAGATTTCGCCACATCCTCGCGCGGACGGCTCGTCAGCCCCGACGCAATCGCGATCCGCGCCGCGAAATGATAGGCGACGAACAGAAGGATGACCGAGGTTGCGCCCTGGACGATCGGCAGCATGACCACGAACATCGACTTGAACTGCGCCACCAGCGCCGCGTCGGCGGCAAGGTCCGGGTTCTGCATCGCCAGCGCCTGCATGAAGGCGTCGATCAGCTCGCCCGTCGCGTCCGGTCCGTATCCGGCGGCAAAGCCGAGAACGATCAGCGCCAGCGTGATGACGGCGCAAAGATGCATGAGGATATCGGAAAGCGGGTACCAGGCCGTCAGCCCCTCAGGGCCGCCGATCTCGCTTGCCGGGCGCGCCAGATTGCCGAGATGGCTGAGCCAGCCGGCGGGCACCAGGGTGATGGCAAGCGTGTAGAGCGCAAAGAAGGGCGAGACCATGGTCGCGCCGAGGCCGCCTGCGACGATGATCGCCGCGATGGCGGCGGCATTGCCCCAGCCGAGGCCGGCAATCAGGATCGGAAGGGCCGAGGCGGCGGAAAGCAGCGTTGAAAACAGCGCGTTGAAACTCGCGGCATAAGCGAGCATGAAGCCCGCAACGCCGGCAAGCGCGCCGATCAGCACTGTCTTTGCATTGAGTGTTTTCATCCGCTGTCCTGCCCTTCTAGCAGTTAGGGAAATCATGTTTCCCAACCTGGGTTCAATTTTCCGGCTGCTGCGCGCCCACCGCGCCGGAGCCGTTTCGGAGGTTGCCCTCCAGTCTCGCCGCCCTCCGTTCAATCTCCCCCCTTGAGGGGGAGATGTCGCGAAAGCGACAGAGGGGGGTAAAACCCCCTCGATATTCACATTGCTCTCCACTTCCATCATGCTCGGGTCAAGCCCGAAGATGACGGCGGAAAGGGAAGCGGGCGAGGGGCGCTTGCACCGGCCCCGCCCGCCAAAAACCTTACGATACGACGTAGGGCAGCAGGCCGAGGAAGCGGGCGCGCTTGATGGCGCGGGCGAGTTCACGCTGCTTCTTCTGGCTGACGGCCGTGATGCGGGAGGGAACGATCTTGCCGCGCTCGGAAATGTAGCGCTGCAGCAGGCGAACGTCCTTGTAATCGATCTTCGGAGCGTTGGCGCCGGAGAAGGGGCAGGTCTTGCGACGACGGTTGAACGGACGACGCGTCGGGATGGAGGCGATAGCTACCATGATAAAAACTCCTTAAATCTCGCAATCAGCTGCGCGGACGGCGATCGCCGCGGTCGCCACGATCACCGCGGTCGCCACGATCGCGGTTGTCACGGCCGCCGTCGCGGCGCGGACGGTCGTCGCGGTCGCGCTTCTGCATCATCGCCGAGGGGCCTTCCTCATGCGCTTCGACCTTGACGGTCATGTAGCGCAGGATGTCCTCGTTGATGCGCATCTGGCGTTCCATCTCGTGGATCGCGGCAGCCGGCGCGTCGATGTCCATCAGCGCGTAATGCGCCTTGCGGTTCTTGCGGATACGGTATGTGAGGGACTTCAGGCCCCAGTTCTCGATACGGCCAACCTTGCCGCCATGCTCTTCGATCAGTCCCTTGTACTGCTCGACGATGCCGTCAACCTGCTGCGCCGTGATGTCCTGGCGGGCCAGGAACACGTGTTCGTAAAGTGCCATTGATATTTGCCTTTCTTGCGTTTCCAGGACCCGGACTTCGGCGGCTAAGCCTCAACGACTGCTCCTGAGGGGAAACCCCGGCAAGAAAAGCGTTAGACGAGACGGTCGAGAGCGGCGACACGGGAGGCAGGCGTCTTTTACGCGCCAAGCGTCCTCGCCACGGCGAAAACAGCCCTCCGTTCAGCCACCAGCCTGAAGACCGGACCTTTGGATGAGCGGCTTATACGGATTTTCGGGCGGAATGCAAGGGGGAGGGGTAAAAGGCCCGTCGCTGCGCGCTTCCCGGCTGCTGCCGGCACGGGAAACAAAGGAATGCTTCGTCATCCGACTTTCGATTCAACTCCCGTACTGCGAGAAGTGGCGGTTTCGGCAGAGAGTGCGTGTTCGATCATGTCGATCAATTGGTCGCCGGCCGTCGCGATGCTGAAACCAGGATCGGCCAGCCAGCTGTCAATGAGTCCGCAAATTCCGGCAGCGATGAGCAGACTGGCGATTTCAGGACTGACGTTGCTTCGAATCTCGGCTGATCGAATGCCCTCCCTTATGTGGTTTGCCAGGAGAGCGAGGGTTTCGTCGCGCAAGCTCGCTATGTCCTCGGACAAGGCCTGGTCTCTTCGGGCGTCTGCCAGGACGACATGGGTCGCGAGCCCCCGCGAGGGATGCGCATGGAGCTGTGTCAGCACCGCTCGCGTAATCTTGAGAACCGCATCGAGCCCCGAAACGGAGCCTGCCGAGGCAAGCGTCTGATCAAACTCGATCGCCACGTGCGATGCCAGCGCCTTGAGATACTGTTCCCGCGAGCCGAAGTGATGGGCAGGCAATCCCCGGCTATAGCCGGCGCTCTTGCCAACTTCGGTTAATGTCAGCTTCTCGGGGCCGTGCTCGGCGACAAGGCGCATGCCGGCGGCAAGCATGCGTTGTTCCGACTCGTCCCGACGCTCTTCCTGTGTTTGCCGAACACGGCCTTCTTTCATGGCTGGACCTCACTGCCGCGTGTTTGAGCACTTTCTACGGCTGTAGCACGATCTTGCCAAAAATGCCTCCTGACTCCAGCATCTCATGCGCCTGTGGTGCCTGATGGAGGGGAAGTATCTGAGCGATCAGCGGGCGAAGCGCTCCGCCTGCGGCCTCGGAAAAAATATCGTCTGCCGCGGAGACCAATTCGTCGTCGCGCACCGAATCAAGGCTGAACAGCGAATAGGTGAGCGAATTTGAAAAGTTCTGCAGCATGACGCGATCAATGCCGGAGGGCGGAAAGCCGGCAGCCGCGCCGTTCACAAGGTAACGTCCATTCGGCTTCAGGGCTGCGACCATATCGGGTCCATCGTCGCCGGCTACGGGGTCGATGATGACGTCAAAGGGACCGTCGGGCCAAGCGCCGTCGCCCCGCCGTATGACATGCTCGGCCCCGAGGGCTCCGACACGATCGGCGGCGGCGGCGTTCGTCAGGGCGGTGACAACCGCTCCTGAATTCACGGCCATCTGGACCGTCATGGAACCGATGCCGCCGCTGGCCCCTCGGACCAGGACGCTTTCGCCGGCCTGAAGTCTCGCTCGCCTGATGCTGAAGCGCGCCACCAATGCACTCGTTCCGAGGGAAACGGCCGCCGCGGGAGAAACGTTTTCAGGCAGCACGACGATCCTGCTGGCCCGGGCAGCAAATTGCTGGGCATAACCGCCTTGACCCAGGGCGAAGACGCGTTTTCCGACGAGCGCGGCGTCAACCCCCGCGCCAACGCGGGCAACCGTGCCAGCGACCTCCACGCCCGGAACAAAACCGGGCAGAGTGCCGCCGAAATGGCCCCTGCGCTGCAGGACGTCCAAGAGCCCTACGCCGGCTGCCTCGACATCGATAACGATCTCGCCCTCGTTCGCTGAAGGCGCGGGTACGCTTGCAAGACACAATTGATCGGCTGCGCCGAACTCTTTCACAATGATCGCCTGCATGTTGAAATTCCTCGGTTGAATATCTTGCTTGTTATACTAACAAGTTTCTTGTTGCAAGCTCTCCGTTCACGCCGATACAATTCGGCGGACAGGCGCGCGGCGGCGTTCCTGAAAAACGAACCGGAGCGGTATCGCGTCGGTTCGGGTCGAAGAAGCCGCCGGCGCGGAAATTACTGTTTTGCAGCAATCTGGTATCGCTATTCCCCGGTGAGCCCGAGGAACGAGAGACAGCATTTCTGCACTGAACCGCCACGCTCCGGCATAACCGGTGCGCCGGACGCGGCGAAGATTTGAAAGCCGGTGACATTGTCCCGGAAATGAGGCCGGCAAGCGCTTTGCCCGGGGTGGGACCGAACGGACGCACGGCGCTCTACTGCCGCTCCTCCGGCCTTTCCGGGCGGATGAACAGCCAGATGACCCAGACCAGATAGGCGAGAATCACGATCATCAGGATCGCGCGCCCTGGATAGGGGTTGATGCGGTCGTCGCGGATATTGACCTGCGGGGTCAACGCCGCGGCCCGCCTCAGATAGGGGTCGACGGCGGCATGCAGGCCGAGATTGCGGTTGATCGCCTCGACATTGCGATCCTGAAGCGGGCGCTGTTCGTCGAAGAAGGCGCCGGGACCCTGCTGTCCGACGAGGAAGCGTTCCGGCGCTGCCGGGCCGAACAGGATGAGCTGTGTCGAGAGCGTGGTCACCGCCTTCCCGACGCCGTCATAGGTGTCGGCGCTGATCTGCGCCTCGCGCATGACCGGAAGCAGAACCTGAGCCGCGCCTTCCCACCAGCCATTCGCATCGACAAGCGTGATCGCCTCATCCTGCGCGAGAAGATCGGCCACATCCTGGCGGCCCGGCGTGGCGAAGACGAGCGCGACATCGGCATCGCCGTTCTCAAGCGCTGAGGCCGCGGTCCCGGCGCGTTCATCGGCAAGCGGCAGGACCGTGGCTTGCCTGCCTCCGGTCCTTGCCACGACGGTGGCCAGAAGATGCGACGCGGAGCCTTCCGGCCCGGATGCGATGATGCCCGCTTCGAAGGGCGAGACGGGATTGTCGGCAAGCGACAGCGCGTGCAGGAAGGTCGAGCCGACGGCCGCGACGGCCTCGAGCCGGTCGTCGCGGACGATCCGTCCGTTCGAGCTGACGAACCCGGAGACGGCGGGGGCAAAGGCCAGGCGGGCCCGATCGGCCGCAAGCGCGTCGATCGGCGCGTCATCGGCCACGAAATTCACGTCGCGGCCGCGCATGGCCTCGCGCACGGCGCGCAGGGCGTCGATGGCGGGGTCCGTGCCAATGGTCTCCGGCACAATCGCGATGCCGAGCTGAGGCGTGCGTTCGCGCGGCGGCTTCTCGACGAGGCCCATGTCATAAAGCGCGCGCCGCGCAACGCGGGCGACCGGCCGGCCGTCGAGGCGCACGGCGGCATTGAGCGTCTGCATCATCTCGTCATCGATGCGTCCGGCGAGCTTTGCCATGATCTCGGCGATCTCCGGCCGGCGCTCCAGCGCAGCCGTCGATGTCAGGGGCGCGGCTTCGTAGACCGGGAAAAAGCCGGTCGAATCATCGAGCGCGACCAGGTTGTAGTCGACGATCTCCGGATCGGTCGTCAGACCGACGACGATATCGACCCTGCGCTCGACCAGGGCATCGTAGAGATCGTTGCGTCCGGCTTCCGGAAACACCGTGACCGTGTCGAAGGAGAGGCCGAAACGATCGAGGAAGGGTTCGAGGCCGTCGCGCGGGCGTTCCGCGAATGACTGCATCACGCCGAGGCGCATGCGGTCATCGGGTCCGGCCAGATCCGATATGGTTTCAAGCCCGTTCTCGGCGGCAACCGCCGGGCGGGTCAGAACCGCATAATCCGTTGCAAAGCCGAGACGGTCGAGCATGACGAGCGCGTTGTCCGAAAGTCGCCCGTTGACGACCGAATAGGCTTCGTCAGCGTCAGCCATGCGGGGCGCTCCCATGAAGGCCAGCGCCGTTCCGGTGTA
>NZ_CFHTCS010000105.1:0-12437 GCF_984369615.1 Martelella sp.
GAGCGCGCATCTCCCGCTCACGGGCAGACGGTGACGGAGGCAGCCCTTGGCGGCGTTGCGGAAACGGAAGCGGCAATTGCCGCCGCCCGGAAAGCCTTTGACGACGGGCGCTGGTCGCGCATTTCGGGCAAGGAACGGGCCGATATTCTGCTGAAGGTCGCCGCTTTCATCGAGCGCGATCTCGACCGCATCGCCATGCGCGACACGCTGGAAAGCGGCAAGCCGATTTCCCAGGCGAAGGACGAGATCGCGGGCGCAGCCGACATCTGGCGCTTTGCCGCCTCGCTCGCCCGCACGGTTTCCGGCGACAGCCACAATTCGCTCGGCGACGACATGCTCGGCCTGGTGCTGAAGGAGCCGGTCGGGGTTGCGGCGATGATCGCGCCTTGGAACTTCCCTTTCCTGATCGTCTCGCAGAAACTGCCCTTCGCCCTTGCCGCCGGTTGCACGGCCGTCGTCAAGCCGTCGGAACTGACGCCATCCTCGGCCGTCATTCTCGGCGAGCTTCTGATCGAGGCCGGCATTCCCGACGGCGTCGTCAACATCGTGCTTGGCTATGGCGATCCGGTGGGAACGACCATGTGCGAGAGCGAAAGTGTCGACATGGTCTCCTTCACCGGGTCCACCGCCGTCGGCAAGGCGATTGTCCGGGCCAGTGCCGGGACGCTGAAAAAGGTCTCGCTGGAACTCGGCGGCAAGAACCCGCAGGTGATCTTTCCCGATTGCGATCTCGACGAGGCGGCCGATGCCATCGTCTTCGGCGTCTATTTCAACGCCGGCGAATGCTGCAATTCCGGCTCGCGCATCATCGTGCATGAGGACATCGCCGAGGCGCTGACCGAAAAAGTGGTTGCGCTTTCGAAAAAGGTGCCCTTCGGCGACCCGCTCGATCCGCGCACCAAGGTCGGCGCGATCATTTCGGATGCGCATTTCGACAAGATCGACAGCTATGTCGAAGGCGCCAAAGGCGACGGCGCGGCGATACCCCTTGGCGGCGGAGCGCTTGCCGTGCCGGGGTTGTCAGGCCGGTTCTACGCGCCTACAGTCGTGACGAATGTCAATTCCGCCATGGCTGTCGCACGGGAGGAGGTCTTCGGACCGGTGCTTTCGGTCTTGACGTTTAAAACGATTGAGGAGGCAATCGCGCTCGCCAACAGCGCCGCCTACGGGCTGTCTGCGGGGGTCTGGAGCAACGATGTCAGCACCTGCCTTGCCTTTGCCCGCCGCGTTCAGGCCGGCACCGTGTGGACCAATACCTGGATGGATGGATTTTCCGAACTGCCCTTCGGCGGCGTCAAGGAATCGGGCCTCGGTCGCGAGCTGGGCCGCTACGGGCTGGAGGAATACCTGGAGGTGAAGACCGTGACGATGCGCGTCGGGCGCACACGCGCATCCTGGGTCGACTGAGATCGCCGGTCGCCGTCAAGCGGCCTGCGGGAGAGGAAATGACCATCATGACCGAAACCGGTCATGGGGTTTCAAAACGCAAAGAGGAGGAGACTATGCGTTTGAACTTTGCAAGAAGTGCAGCAATGATCGCCATCGTGGCGGCGTCCGCATCCGCGACTTCGGTGAAGGCCGAGGATGTGGAGGTCCTGCACTGGTGGACGGCGGGCGGTGAAGCCGCCGCGTTGAACGTGCTCAAGGAAAATCTGCAGGAGCAGGGCATTGGCTGGCAGGACATGCCGGTTGCAGGCGGCGGCGGCGAACAGGCCATGACCGTGTTGCGCGCCCGGGTCACCGGCGGCAACCCGCCGGCCGCGGTGCAGATGCTCGGCTTCGACATCACCGACTGGGCCGCCGAAGGCGCGCTCGCCAACCTGAACGACATCGCCGCCGAAGAGAACTGGGACGAGGTCGTTCCTGCGGCGCTGCAGAAATTCTCCAAATATGAGGGAGAATGGGTTGCGGCTCCCGTCAACGTCCATTCCACCAACTGGGTCTGGGCCAACAAGAAGATCCTCGACGAACTCGGCATCGAACAGCCCGAGACCTGGGACGAACTCGTCGCCGCGATGGACAAGGTGAAAGCCTCCGGCAAGACGGCCGTCGCCCATGGCGGCCAGGCCTGGCAGGACGCCACCATCTTCGACGCCGTGGTGATGGCGACCGGCGGGCCGGAATTCTACCAGGCCTCGATGATCGATCTCGATCCGGACGCGCTCGGCTCCGACACGATGAAGGAGGTCTTCGACCGCATGACCGTGATCCGCGGCTATGTGGACGACAATTTCTCCGGTCGTGACTGGAACCTGGCATCGGCCATGGTCATCAACGACGAGGCCGCCTTCCAGTTCATGGGCGACTGGGCCAAGGGCGAATTCCTGAAGGCCGGGCTGACGCCGGACGAGGATTTCCTGTGCTTCCGCTTCCCCGGCACGCAGGACCAGGTGACCTTCAACTCCGACCAGTTCGCCTTCTTCCAGCAGGGCGACGAGCCGACGCCGGAACAGGCAGCGCTGGCCAAGGCGATCATGTCGCCGGAATTCCAGTCGGCCTTCAACGTCGTCAAGGGTTCCGTGCCGGCGCGCACCGATGTCTCGGACGAGGCGTTTGACGCCTGCGGCAAGAAGGGCATGGCCGATCTGGCCGCGGCCTCCGAAAGCGGCAATTTGTTCGGTTCCATGGCGCATGGCCATGCCAACCCGGCCTCCGTCAAGAACGCCATGTATGACGTCATCACCGCCCAGTTCAACGGCGAGTATGACAGCGAGACCGCGACCGAGGAACTGGTCACGGCGGTGCAGATCGCGCAGTAAACACGCCGCACTTCGGGGAGGGCCAAGGCCCTCTCCGCTCGCAGACCATGAGGCGGGTTTGAAGGGCACTTCGCTCCAATACCGGCTTGGCTTGCCAGCTGAACTTGCCGCTTGTCGATCTCCCCCCTTGAGGGGGAGATGCCCGGCAGGGCAGAGGGGGGTGAACCGCCAGCAGCACGTTCGGTGCTTGAGGCAAGCCCTATACCCCCCTCTGTCGCTTTCGCGACATCTCCCCCTCAAGGGGGGAGATTGATTGGCGGTAATCCGCTTCAGAATAACACCGGCGGCAGGGCCGCCAACCCGGAGGATAGGAATGGCTTCGTCTGCAGCAAGACGAGGGAGCGCGGGAGATTTCCTGCGTGACGCCCTGCCGAAAATCGTGCTCAGTCCATCGCTGGCGATGGTGCTGATCTTCGTCTACGGCTTCATCGCCTTTACCGTCTATCTGTCGTTTACCGACAGCCGCATCCTGCCGAGCTATGATCTCGTCGGCTGGAAGAACTACATCAACCTCTTCCGGCTGAGGGCCTGGACGATCGCGGTCAAGAACGTCGTCATCTTCGGCGGGCTCTATATCACCTTCTGCTGCTTCATAGGCCTGATGCTGGCGATCTTTCTCGATCAGAAGATCCGCGCCGAAGGCTTTATCCGGTCCATCTACCTCTATCCGATGGCGCTGTCCTTCATCGTCACCGGCACGGCGTGGAAATGGTTTCTCGATCCCGGCATCGGCCTTGAAGCGGTGATGCATTCCTGGGGCTGGACCAGCTTCCAGTTCAACTGGATCAAATCGAACCAGATGGCGATCTACACCATCGTCATTGCCGCCGTCTGGCAGACCTCCGGTTTCGTCATGGCGATGTTCCTTGCGGGCCTTCGCGGCATCGATAACGAGGTGCTGAAGGCCGCCCAGATCGACGGCGCTTCCAATTTTTCGCTCTACCGGCGCATCGTCATTCCGCAGCTCCGTCCGGCCTTCATGTCGGCCATCGTGGTGCTCGCCCATATGGCGATCAAATCCTACGACCTCGTGATTGCCTTGACCGGCGGCGGCCCCGGCCGCGCCACCGAGCTTCCGGCAACCTTCATGTATTCCTACACATTCACCCGCAACCAGATGGGGATCGGCGCCGCCTCCGCCGTGATCATGCTGATGTCGATCGCCGCGATCATGGTGCCTTACCTCTGGTCGGAACTGAGGGAGAAGCACCAATGAGCTCGAATGCTTCCACCCAGGTCGTCTCGACGGGGCGCGGCGCGCGCTTCGTCATCTACACGATCCTGCTGATCTTCTGCCTCTATTACCTGCTGCCGCTTTACGTGATGGTGGTGAACTCGCTCAAGCCGCTCCGCGAAATCCAGGCGGGCGGAATGATGAACCTGCCGGATGCCTGGACCATCGAGCCATGGAAGAGCGCCTGGTCGACGGCGCAGATCGGCGTGCAGGCCACCGGCCTCAAGCCCTATTTCATGAACTCGATCCAGATGGTGGTGCCGGCAGTCGCGATCTCCACCGTGCTCGGAGCGCTCAACGGCTATGTGCTGACAAAGTGGCAGTTCCGCGGCCACAAGATCATCTTCGGCCTGCTGCTGTTTGCCTGCTTCATTCCCTTCCAGATCGTGCTGATCCCGATGGCGCGCATTCTCGGCATTATGGGCATTGCCGGTTCCGTGCCGGGGCTGATTTTCGTGCATCTGGTCTATGGCATCGGTTTCTCGACGCTTTATTTCCGCAATTACTACGCACAGTTTCCTGACGAACTGGTGCGCGCGGCGCAGATCGACGGGGCCGGGTTCTTCACCATCTTCCGCCGCATCATGCTGCCCTCGTCCGGGCCGATCGCGGTGGTCTGCATCATCTGGCAGTTCACCAATATCTGGAACGACTTCCTGTTCGGGGCGTCCTTCTCCGACTTCAACAGCCAACCGATGACGGTGGCGCTCAACAATCTGGTCCAGTCCTCCACCGGCGTGAAGGAATACAATGTCCACTTCGCCGGCGCGATCATGGCGGCGCTGCCGACGCTTCTCGTCTACATCGTCGCCGGTCGCTACTTCGTGCGCGGCCTGATGGCCGGCAGCGTGAAAGGGTAAAAGCATGGGTTTTCTCAAGATCGATCACGTCACCAAGAGTTTTGGCGCGTTAACGGTGCTGCACGAGACGAATATCGCCGTGGAAGAAGGCGAGTTCCTGGTGCTCGTCGGCCCGTCCGGCTGCGGCAAGTCCACGCTTCTCAACATGATTGCCGGGCTGGAGCCGACCTCCAGCGGCGATATCTCCATCAACGGCCGGTCAATGAACGGCGTCAGGCCCGCAGACCGCAACATCGCCATGGTGTTCCAGTCCTATGCACTCTATCCGAACATGAATGTCGGCGAGAACATTTCCTTCGGGCTGGAAATGCACGGGGTGCCCAAGGCCGAGCGCGACAAGGCGATCGATCAGGTGGCCGACCTCCTGCAGATCAAGCATCTCCTGAAGCGCAAGCCCGGCCAGCTTTCCGGCGGGCAACGCCAGCGCGTCGCCATGGGCCGCGCCCTTGTGCGCAATCCGGACGTGTTTCTGTTCGACGAGCCGCTGTCGAACCTCGATGCAAAACTCCGCGTCGACATGCGCACCGAGATCAAGAAGCTGCACCAGAAGCTCGGCACCACGATCGTCTACGTCACCCATGACCAGATCGAGGCGCTGACGCTCTCGACCCGCATAGCGGTGATGTTCGGCGGCCATGTGCAGCAACTCGGCACGCCAAAGGAGATCTACGACAATCCGGCCAACATGTTCGTCGCGGGTTTCATGGGCTCGCCGTCGATGAACCTGTTTCCGGCGAAGATCGTCGTCAAGGACGGAACGGCTGCGGCCGAATTCGCGCTTGCCGATGGCGGCACGGCGCATTTGCCCTTCCCCGGCAGCGCCATGGCCGCGCATGACGGCCGTGACATCATTTTAGGCGTGCGCCCGGAAGCCGTCACCGATGAACTCGGCGCCGACCGCTCCTCCAATGCCGTCCACACGATCAATGCCAGAATTGAAGTGACCGAGCCGGCGGGCTCCGACCTTTTCGTCGTCACCCAGCTTGGCGGCAAGGAGGTAACCGCCCGGTTCCGCGCCGATGTCGAGGCGAAGCCGGGCGATAGCTTCCCCTTCGCCGTCAACATGGAAAAGGCGGTCGCCTTCGATCCGGAAACCGAACAGCGTATCGGATAGGTCATGAACCGGTCACCCGACGTGGTCATCATTGGCTCGGGCATGGGGGGCGCGACGCTTGCCGCTAGCCTCGCCCCCACCGGCGCCGAGATCGTCATTCTGGAGCGCGGCGAACAGATCCCCGACGACGCGCCGGCGCGCGACCCCGACCGCATCTACAAGAACAGCGCCTTCCGCTCCGGCGAGACCTGGCTCGACGGGCAAGGCAAGCGGTTCTCGCCCGGCAATTACTACAATGTCGGCGGCAATTCGAAATTCTACGGCGCGGTGCTGCTGCGCTACCGCAGGCAGGATTTCCAGGCAATGGAGCATGAGGGCGGCATCTCGCCCGCATGGCCTTTCTCCTATGAAACACTTGCCCCCTATTATACGGTGGCGGAAAATCTCTACCGGGTGCGCGGCGATGTGACAAGCGACGCCACCGAGCCCGCCCATGACGGGCCCTATCCCTTTCCGCCGGTTCCGGACGAACCGGCGATCGCCGCCGTGCGAAAAAGGCTTGAGAAGGCGGGCGTTCATCCCTTCACCCTGCCGCTCGGCGTCGACATCGACACCTGGCTTTCCCATGGGGCAGATGGCTGGGATGGTTATCCCGACATTCGCTCGGGCAAGATGGATGCGGAAACCTGCGGGCTTTCGGCGGCATTGTCTCATGACAATGTGACGCTCGTCACCGGCGCGCGCGTCACCGGGCTCGAGACCGAACCCGACGGCCGCCGCATTGCCAGCGTCACCTATCACAGAAACGGCGAAACTATGATGCTCGCCCCGCGCTTCGTTGCCCTTGCGGCGGGCGCGGTGCAGAGCGCGGCCCTGCTGCTGAAGAGCGGGCTCGCCAATTCCTCCGATCAGGTCGGCCGCAATTTCATGAACCACAATGCCTCGGCGCTGATCGCCTATGATCCGCGCTTTGTGAATGACAGCATCTACCAGAAGACCTTCGGCATCAATGACTGGTACTTGAGCGACGGGCATAACGGCCCGCCGCTCGGCAATGTCCAGCTTCTGGGCCGGGTGGTGCCCAAGATCCTGAAGGCCAATGTGCCCTCCCTGCCGATGGCGGCCTGCCGCCACGTCTCGCGCCATGCCGTCGATCTTTACGCCATATCGGAGGATCTGCCGGATCCTGAAAGCCGGGTCGTTGTTTCGGGCGATGATATCCAGCTTATCTGGCGTCGTTCCAATATGGCCGCGCATCACAAGCTCGTGGCCCAGACGAAAAAGACGCTGAAGGCCGCTGGCTTTCCGGTTGTGCTGTCGCGGCTTTTCGATGGCCGCGTGCCCTCGCATCAATGCGGCACGGCGCGGATCGGCAGCGATCCGAAAACGGCAGTGCTTGATCCCGATTGCCGCAGCTTCGACCACGAAAACCTGTTCGTCACCGATGCCTCGGCCCTGCCGACGTCTGCCGCCGTCAATCCGGCGCTGACGGTCGCGGCGCTTGCGATGAAGGCGGCGGATGCGATGAGGAAGGAGCTTGGCGCATGAGCAGCAGGGTTGCGCTGGTCACGGGCGGCCAGCAGGGCATCGGGCTTGGCATCGCGTCGGCGCTTGTTGCAGCGGGGTTCAGGATCGCGATCGCAGCCGAGGTCGCGCCCGATGTGCCGGCCGTGGTGACGGCGCTCGAAAGGCTCGGCGGCAATGCCCGCTATTTCCGCCATGACATGCGCGATGTCGACCGGGTTGGCGCGCTTCTCGATGACGTCGAGGCGACGATGGGACCGGTGACGACGCTGGTTTCCAATGCCGGCGTCGGCGCGCCGGTCAGGGGCGACATGCTCGACCTCAAGCCGGGGAACTTCGATTTCGTCCTGTCGGTCAATCTGCGCGGCGCCTTCTTTCTGGCGCAGGAAACGGCCCGTCGCATGACGGCGCGAGCGGCGGAAACGCCCCGCTCCATCATCTTCATCACCTCCGTCAGCGCCGACATGGTTTCGGTGGAGCGCGCCGAATACTGCATCTCCAAGGCGGGCGCGGCGATGATGGCGCAGCTTTTCGCCGCGCGCCTGGCAGCCGACGGCATTTCCGTCTTCGACGTCCGCCCCGGAATCATCGAGACCGGCATGACGGAAGGGGTGAGGGACAAATACACCGCCCGCATCAAGGACGGTCTTGTGCCCGCTGCCCGCTGGGGCACGCCGGAAGATATCGGCGCGGCCGTGTTGCCGCTCGCCGAAGGCCGCTTCGCCTTTGCCACCGGCACGGTGATCGCCGCCGATGGCGGGTTGTCGATCGCGCGGCTTTGAGGGTGGCCCAGCGACCATCTATCTTTCCCCCTTTGAGGGGGAGATTGTTGGGGGCTTCCGTGAGGCTGTCGTTCATCCGGGGAGGCGATTACGGGGGAAGCGACAAAATTCTATTTGGAACGTTCCTAATCTCATGCTAGAAGGCCTTCGGGAGGAAATACATGGCCTATGATTTCATCATTGTCGGCGGCGGTTCGGCCGGTTGCGTGCTGGCGGCGCGGCTTTCGGAAAACCCGGAAGTCAACGTTCTGTTGCTGGAAGCCGGTTCACGCGACAGCCACCCGTTCTATACGCTGCCTGCCGGCTTTGCGAAGATGACCAAGGGCATCGGCAGCTGGGGCTGGCACACCGTACCGCAAAAACACATGAACGGCATGTCGATCCGCTACACCCAGGCCAAGGTGATCGGCGGCGGCTCGTCGATCAATGCGCAGATCTACACGCGCGGCAACCGCCTCGATTATGACGAGTGGCGGCAGATGGGCTGCACCGGCTGGGGCTATGACGATGTGTTGCCCTTCTTCAGGAAGGCTGAAGACAACGACACCTACGACAATGAGTACCACGGCAAGGGCGGTCCGCTCGGCGTTTCAAAACCGGCCGCGCCGCTGCCGATTTGCGAGGCCTATTTCAAGGCGGCCGGCGAGCTCGGCATTCCCTTCAACGAAGACATGACAGGCGAAAAACAGGACGGCGTCGGCTATTACCAGCTGACCCAGAAGCACGCCCGTCGCTCCTCCACGTCCAGGGCCTATCTGGCGGAGGCCCGCACCCGCAGGAACCTCACCATCCGCACCGGCATCGAAACGCGGTGCCTGCGTGTTGAAAACGGCAGGGTCACCGGCGTGGAAACGGCGAGCGGCGAAGTGATCAACGCCGCGCGCGAGGTGCTGCTGTCCTCCGGCGCCATCGGCTCTCCGCGGCTTCTGATGCTCTCCGGCATCGGCCCGAAGGACCATCTCGGCGATCTCGGCATCGAGGCGGTGTTCGACCATCCGGGCGTTGGCGCCAACCTGCAGGATCACCTCGACCTCTTCACCATTCTCGAATGCGCGGGCGACTTCACCTATGACAAATATGCCGAGCCCTTGTGGTCGGCGGTGGCCGGCCTGCAATATCTTTTGACCCGTAAGGGCCCCGTCGCCTCAAGCCTGTTTGAGACCGGCGGCTTCTGGTACGCGGAAGAGGGCGCGCGCTCGCCCGATATCCAGTTTCATCTGGGCCTCGGCTCCGGAATCGAGGCGGGCGTGGAGAAGATGAAGAACCCGGGCGTGACGCTGAATTCGGCCTATCTCAGGCCCCGTTCGCGCGGCAGCGTGCGGCTGAAATCGGCCAATCCTTCCGATGCGCCGCTGATCGACCCGAACTACTGGGCCGACCCGCATGACCGCGAAATGTCGATCCGCGGGCTGAAACTGGCGCAGGAGATCATGCATCAGAAGGCGCTTGCCCCCTTCATCAAGCGCGAGATGATTCCCGGCCCGGAGGTGAAGACGGACGAGGATTATTTCAACTATGCCTGCCGTCACGCCAAGACCGATCACCACCCCGCCGGCACCTGCCGCATGGGCAATGACGAGCGCGCCGTTGTCGACCCGGAGCTGAAGTTCAACGGCCTTGACGGCCTGCGCGTCGTCGACGCCTCGATCATGCCGACGCTGATTTCGTCGAACACAAACGCGGCGGCGATCATGATCGGCGAAAAGGCCGCCGACATGATTGCGCGCGAATACCGGCTTTGAGGGCTTGCGGCGGAAAACCGGCGGCCTTGGACGTTATAGAGATGAATGATTCACCCATCTGGCATAGACTCGCCAAACGGAAAGCCTTGCCGCCATCAATCTCCCCCCTTGAGGGGCAGATGTCGCGAAAGCGACAGAGAGGGGTCTGGGCATAAGCCACACGTCCGGTGTCTCGGAAGCAGATCACCCCCCTCTGCCCCTGTCGGGGCATCTCCCCCTCAAGGGGGGAGATTGTGGGGTGCCTGCTTGTCATCCAGAGGACGAAGGGCACGACAAAGCACACGGAAAGGCCGGACATGGCGAAACGACCGACGATCATCGATGTGGCCCGCCATGCGGGGCTTTCCAAGTCGACGGTTTCGCTCGTGCTGCAGAATTCGCCGCTGGTGAAGCAGGAGACCCGCAAGCGCGTCGAACAATCGATGCAGGCGCTGAACTATGTCTATAACCGCGCGGCGGCAAACCTGCGCGGCGCGGAAGCCGGGCTGATCGGGCTCGTCATCAACGATCTCAGAAACCCCTTCTTCGCCGAATTCGCGGCGAGCGCCCAGATGGCCTTTGCCGAACACGGCTTCGCCACCGTGATCGCCAACACCGACGAGGACACCGCGATACAGGATCAGGTGATCGCCTCCATGGTGGAGCACGGCGTTTCGGCGCTGATCATGTCGCCGGCTTATGGCGATGACGGCGCGGTGTTCGAGCGGATCGCACGCGCCGGCATCCCGGCATTGCAGGTGCTGCGCATGGCCAATGCCGACACCACCCGCTTTCCCTTCGCCTCCCTCGATTACGAGGCCGGAAGCCTTGCCGCCGCCCGCCATCTCATTGAAACCGGCGCGAGGAATATCGCCTTCGTCGGCGGCCTGCCGGACAGGGCCGTCACCCACGAGCGCATGGCCGGCTACCGCGCGGTGATCGCCGAGACCGGCGCCGAACCCTTTACCCTGCTCGGACGCCCGACGCGCGCCTTCGGCCGCGATGCGGCGCTGAAGCTGTCGCAGGATCGCCGCAGACTCGACGCCGTGCTCTGCTTCAACGACCTTGTGGCGCTCGGCATGCTGGCGGGCTTTGCTGAAACCGGCGTCATTGTCGGTCGCGACATCGCCCTGGTCGGCTTTGACGACATCGAGGAATGCGCGCTGGCCTATCCCAAGCTCTCCTCCGTCCACTGCGACATCGGCGCCTTTGGCCGCAGCGCCGCCGCCACCATGCTGACATGGCTCGAGACCGGCGAGCGCCCGCCGGAGAAAGCGTTCTCGCCGGTAACGATGACCGTCAGGGATTCCAGCGGTGCGCGTTAGTCCTCCGGCGCCGGAGCGGCAGACCGAAATTTCCCCGTCGAAAATCGATCCCACCTGACGATCTGCAAGGCGTGAAGGCGCGAATCGGTTCATCGATGGTCCTGGCCGAAATCACCATATCTTGATGCGGTATTGATAAGACATACCATATACGGTGCGGCCATGATCTCGAACCGAGGGGAAGCCATCATGCCGGAAGCGCCTGCCGCGTTGGAAAAACTGTCCGCTGGAGCAGAGGAAAGACTGCCATCCTTCGTCGTCAAACGAAACGGCGCGCGGGTCGCGTTTTCGGCGGAAAAGATCGAGCGCGCGATCGAAAAGGCGGGCGAGGCGACCGGCGCATTCGGGCCCGGCGAGGCGCGCAGGCTCACAGACCAGGTGGTCAAGGTCATCAGCCACAGCGCGCTTGACGACGCTATCGAAATCGAGCGCATTCAGGACATCGTCGAGCAGGCGCTGATTTCGGCGAACTTCTTCGAGACCGCGCGCGCCTATATCGTCTACCGCGAAAAACACGCCAAGCTGCGCGAAACCGGCAAGGTCGCCGTTGATGTGATTTCCTCGATCGATGAATATCTCGACCGCTCCGACTGGCGCGTCAATGCCAACGCCAATCAGGGCTATTCGCTGGGCGGGCTGATCCTCAATGTCTCCGGCAAGGTCGTCGCCAATTACTGGCTCTCCCATGTCTATGATCCGCAGATCGGCGAGGCCCACCGCGCCGGCGACCTGCATATCCACGATCTCGACATGCTGTCGGGCTATTGCGCCGGCTGGTCGCTTCGCACCCTGATCACCGAAGGGCTGAACGGCGTGCCGGGCAAGGTCGAGGCCGATCCGCCGAAACACATGTCGTCGGCCGTCGGCCAGATCGTCAATTTCCTCGGCACGCTGCAGAACGAATGGGCCGGCGCCCAGGCGTTTTCCTCCTTCGACACCTATATGGCGCCGTTCATCCGCAAGGACGGCCTCTCCTATGAAGACGTGCTGCAGTCGATCCAGGAGCTGATCTACAATCTGAACGTCCCCTCGCGCTGGGGCACGCAGACGCCCTTTACCAACCTCACCTTCGACTGGGTCTGCCCGGACGACCTGAAGGAACAGCGCCCGATCATCGGGGGTGAGGAAATGCCATTCGCCTATGGCGAGCTGCAGGTCGAGATGGACATGATCAACCG
>NZ_CFHTCS010000106.1:0-12419 GCF_984369615.1 Martelella sp.
TTGATAAACCGGGGCGCATTGCATTTCACGGAAAGGCTTGATGATCAGTTCGCCGAGTGCTGGAGGCGCTCGATCTCGTCCTTGAGCTGAAGCTTCTTGCGTTTGAGTTCGTTGATTTCCTCATCATGGCTTGACGGCGAGGACATCACGCTCTGCAGCTCCTTCTCGAGCGCGGAGTGTTTTTCCTCAAGGGCGGCAAGGTGGGTCTGAACTGACATTTCACACGTCCTTCCTTTACTTATCGCCGCAGGATGCGGCGCCTCGTCATCAATTTGCAATAAAATCATGCCACGTTTCGTGACGCTTGTCGAAGGCGGAAATGTGATTTTCCGGCGGCATTTTCAATGTCTGCGCTGTCATGGGGCAATCGCTTGCTTTTCACCGAAATCGAATGATGCTAAGGCCTTCCCGGGCAGGCTTTTGCCGCAACTGACCGTGGCCCGGAGCGTCGGGCGTGAAAGGCGTGGACCGGTTTCGAAACCCCGACGCGCAAAGACCCCGGCCCGGTTTCGCCATAATTGGAACCACGACTGAAACGGAAGCCGATGAGCCCGATCATGAACCCGAAAGTCGCCATCGTCATGGGCTCCTAGTCCGACTGGGAAACGATGAAGAATGCCGCCGACACGCTCGACATTCTCGACGTTGACTACGATGCCCGCATCGTCTCCGCGCACCGCACGCCGGACCGGCTTTACGACTTTGCGCGCGGCGCGCGCGCAGAAGGCTTCCAGATCATCATTGCCGGCGCGGGCGGGGCGGCGCATCTGCCGGGCATGCTGGCCGCGCTGACGCCGCTGCCGGTCTTCGGCGTCCCGGTTCAGTCGCGCGCGCTTTCCGGCCAGGACAGCCTGCTTTCGATCGTGCAGATGCCGGCGGGCGTGCCCGTGGGAACGCTCGCCATCGGCAAGGCGGGCGCGGTCAATGCGGCGCTGCTGGCCGCCGCCGTGCTGGCGCTGGCGGACCCGGAGCTTGCCGGCAGGCTTGATGACTATCGCGCCCGCCAGGCGGCCCATGTCGCAGAATATCCCATCGACAAGGACGAATAGGCGAATGAGAACCATCGGCATCATCGGCGGCGGCCAGCTCGGCCGCATGCTGGCCATGGCCGCGGCCCGGCTTTCGATCCGCACCGTCATTCTGGAGCCGGATCCGCATTGCCCGGCGGCTCAGGTGGCGAACGACCATATCGTCGCGGGTTATGACGATGCGCGCGCGCTTGGCGAGCTTGCGTCCCATTGCGACGTCATCACCTATGAATTCGAGAATGTGCCGGAAAAGAGCGCCGCCCTTCTTGCCGCCGAGCGGCCGGTCTATCCGCCGGCCCGCGCGCTGTCGATCGCGCAGGACCGGCTCTCCGAAAAGTCCTTCCTCAATGAGTGCGGCATTCCGACGGCCGGTTTCCACGCGGTTGATAGCCGCGCCGATCTCGATGCCGCGTTGCAGCGCTTCGGCGGGCGCGGCGTGTTGAAGACGCGCCGCTTCGGCTATGACGGCAAGGGACAATGGGTCTTCGCCGGCGCGGGCGACGATGCCGGAGCGGCCTTTGAAGCCCTTGGCGGCGCGCCGGCGATCTTCGAGGAATGGATCGATTTTGCCTGCGAGATTTCGGTCATCGCCGCGCGCGGCATGGATGGCGGCCTCGTCTCGTTCGATCCGGCGGAAAACGAGCACAGCGGCGGCATTCTGAGGCTCTCGCGCGTACCGGCGCGCGTGTCGGATGATGTGATCCGCAAAGCGAGAATCGCGGCCGAGCGGCTTCTGATCGCGCTGGAATATGTCGGCGTTGCCGGGCTGGAACTGTTCGTCGCCCGGGACGGGCGGCTGCTGGCAAACGAGTTTGCCCCGCGCGTGCACAATTCCGGCCACTGGAGCGAGGCGGCCTGCGTGACCTCGCAGTTCGAGCAGCATATCCGCGCCGTCTGCGGCCTGCCGCTGATCGATCCGGCGCGCCACAGTGACTGCGTGATGTACAACATCGTCGGCGACGATATGGATGATATTCCGCGTTACATGATGACGCCGGGCGCGCTTGTCCACCTCTACGGCAAGGCCGAGACCCGGCCGGGACGGAAGATGGGCCACGTCACCGTGCTTCAGCGCCACGAAAACGGCCGGAACGGTTGACTTTCGCCCGGCCTTTCGCTAGGAACCGGCCACAGCCAAGCGCGCCCCATACCGGCGCGCTTTTGAATGTTGAAACAGACCGCCTTTACTGATCAGTCGAGAGCGGCACAAACAGCGGATCGAAAACATGAAGATCAAGAATTCGCTCAAGGCGCTCAAGTCCCGTCACCGGGAAAACCGTCTGGTGCGCCGCAAGGGCCGAGTATACATCATCAACAAGCAGAACCCGCGCTTCAAGGCCCGCCAGGGCTGATTGCGGTCACCGGTCCGTGATCGGGCCGGGGCAATATCTGTTTGAAATTTCGCCATGACGGGATACCATCCCGTCATGCGCTTTTTTATGCCTGTATTCCTGACGTTGTTTTCGCTTGCGCCCCTGGCGGCGCCTACTGTCGCCGCGCAAGCGCGTGATGGCGGCGAGGCGGCAGTCGAAGCGCCGGCGGATCCGCTCGACGCGATGTATCGTCAGCTTGCCCGTACCCGGGATTCCGGCGAGGCGGCGGCCTTTGCCAAGGAGATTGACGATTATCTCGACCGTTCGCCAAGCGCGACCGTCTCGTTGCTGATCGAATGGTCGGACGCGGCTGAGGCCGATGGCCGCACGGCGGCGGCGCTTGATTTCCTGTCGGAGGCAATCGCGCTTCGGCCCGACGAGCCCGCGGCCTACCGCAAGCGCGCCGTCATCCATTATACCCATGGAGACCTGAACCGGGCGATGGACGATATCGGCAGCGCGCTGGCGCTGGAACCGCGCGATTTCGGCGGGCTCGGCCTGATGGCGACCATCCTCGACCGCACCGGGCGGCCCGAGGCCGCGCTCAAGGTCTGGCGGCGCTATCTCGACTTCTATCCTGCCGACCGCGATGTCAGCGCCTATGTGGACAATACGGAAAACGATCTGGCCGGCCGACGGCTGTGATCGGCGCCGACCCGGCAAACGGGCGGGGAGGTCCGAAGCTCTCAGCCCTCGTCCTTCTTTTCCTCGCCGATCGGCTCGACCGAATGACGCATGATCAGCGGCATCTGGGCAAGGGTGAAGGCGATGGTGATCGGCATCGTCGCCCAGACCTTGAAATTGACCCAGACATCGGCGGAGAAATTGCGCCAGACAACCTCGTTGATGATTGCCAGGAAGACGAAGAACAGGCCCCATCTGAGCGTCAGCTTGCGCCAGCCCTCGTCATCCAGCCTGAAGGCGGAGTGGAACACGTAGCCGAGCAGTGAGCGGCCGAAAACAAGGCCGCCCAGCAAAACGGCGGCGAACAGCCCGTTGACGATGGTCGGCTTCATCTTGATGAAGGTCTCGTCCTGCAGCCAGAGCGACAGCGCGCCGAACACCAGCACAACGACGCCGGAGACGAGCGGCATGATCGGAATATTGCCCATGACGATGCGCGAGGCGACGAGCGAGATGACGGTTGCCGCCATGAACAGCGCGGTTGCCACCAGAAGCGGGGTGCCGAAGGCAGCAAGAGCCGGGACGGTTTTCATCAGCCATTCGCCGCGCAGATTGGCGAAGAAGAAGATCATCAGCGGCCCGAGCTCGAAGACAAGCTTCAGGAACGGCTCTTCCTTCTGTTCGGTCGTCAGTTTTTTAGGGCTGCTGTCGCTCATAATCTGTCGTTTCTCATGGATGGCATCGTCGGCTCATATCATATGGGAGCGGCGTCCCTTCAACCCCAAAAGCGGCCATTTTACGGGCGCGCGCGTTTTATGCCTCTTCTTCTTCCGGGGTGCCGGCAATGGCCTGGGCAAATTCTTCCGCCTCGAAGGGTTCAAGGTCGTCGATCCCCTCGCCGACGCCGATGAAATAGACGGGCAGTTTGTGCTTGGCGGCGATCGCCACCAGAATGCCGCCGCGGGCCGTGCCGTCGAGCTTGGTCATGACGAGACCGGAGACGCCGGCGATGTTGCGGAAGATCTCCACCTGGCTCATGGCGTTCTGGCCGGTGGTGGCGTCGAGCGTCTGCAGCACGGTGTGCGGCGCGTCCGGATCGAGCTTGCCAAGCACGCGGACGATCTTCGCCAGTTCGTCCATCAGTTCGGCCTTGTTCTGCAGCCGGCCCGCCGTATCGATGATGACCACGTCCGAGCCTTTTTCCTGGCCGCGCTTGAAGGCGTCATAGGCAAGGCCGGCGGCATCGGCCCCCAGCTTGGTGCCGACGAATTCGGCGCCCGTGCGGTCCGACCATATCTTCAACTGCTCGATGGCCGCGGCGCGAAAGGTGTCGCCCGCGCCCAGCGTCACCTTGAGACCGGCGCGCGTCAGCTTGGCGGCGAGCTTGCCGATCGTGGTGGTCTTGCCGGTGCCGTTGACGCCGACGACGAGAATGACATGCGGCTTTTTCGACAGATCCAGCGCCAGCGGCTTCGCCACCGGCTGCAGCACCTTGGTGATTTCGCCGGCCATGATGCGGGTCACATCCTTGCCGGTGACATCCCGCCCGTAGCGTTCCGATGACAGCGTGTCGGTAATGCGCATGGCGGTCTCGATGCCGAGATCGGCCTGGATCAGCAGGTCCTCCAGTTCCTCCAGCGCTTCCTCGTCCAGCTTGCGCTTGGTGAAAAGCGCGGCGATCTGCCCGGAAAGCTGCTGCGAGGTACGGAACAGGCCGGCTTTCAATCGCTGGAACCAGGAGAGTTTTTTCGTCGGCTGCGGCTTTGGTGCGTCAGGCTTCGGGCCCGCGGTGATTTCGAAGCCCTGGTTCTTTTTCGGGGCAGGGGCCGGCTCTTCCGCGGCCTGCGGCGGCGCTTCGACTGGTGTCGCGGCGGCAGGGTCTCCAGCCTGCGCGGGTGGCTCGTGTGCTTCGGAGGCAGGAGCCTGTTCTGGCTGCGGCTTCTCCGGCGCCGCCTCCGGCTCATCATGAGACCGTCCGACGACACCGCCGATAATGCTGTCATCGTCCCACGGGTCGCTGCTTTCAGCCGCGGCGACGGTCTCGGCGGACGGTTCCGGCTCGGATTGCTCCGCTTCCGGCGTGACGGCTTCACTCTCCTCTTCCGGCGCGACGACTTGTTCTTCCTTCGGCTTCTGTTCCTTTTTGCCGAAGGTGAAGACGTTTTTCATGAAGCCGAGGGCCATGGGAATAATTTCCTGTTTCTGCCGGTTGCGGTTCTTTATCCCGTGCGCTGCGGCACCTTGTCAACGCGGTGTGTCCAGGCATACGGCCTCAGGCATCGAGAAAATCGGCCTTGAGGCGCTTTCCGTCATGGCCAGTGATGCGGGCCGTGATGAAACGACCGGGCTCGAGCTCCGGCGTGGCCACCGGTGCGAAGTTCTCCGCATGGCCGTTTTCGCCGCGTTCGGTGAGCACGGTCTGGTCGGTGCCAATGAGGCTGTCGAGATGGCGCTTCGTCAGCGCCTCTCCCGCTGTGCGCAGGCGTTTCGCCCGCTCCTTCACCAGCGCGCGATCGAGCTGCGGCATGCGCGCCGCCGGCGTTCCGGGGCGCGGGCTGTAGGGGAAGACGTGGAGCGATGCGATCTCCGCTTCTTCAGCCAGCCGCATCGTATTTTCGAAATGCGCCTCGCTCTCGGTCGGAAAACCGGCGATGAAATCCGCGCCGAAGGCCATGTCCGGGCGCAGTCGCCGGGCTTCCGTCATGAAGGCGAGCGCGTCATCGCGCGAATGCCGTCGTTTCATCCGCTTCAGGATCAGGTTGTCGCCGTGCTGGAGCGAGAGGTGGAGATGCGGCATGAAGCGCGGTTCGTCGGCGACCAGGTCGAGGAGGTGCCGGTCGACCTCGATACTGTCGATCGAGGAGAGTCTCAGCCGGGCGATTTCCGGCACCCGTTTCAAAAGCGTCTTTGCCAGAAGGCCGAGCGTCGGCTGGCCGGGCAGGTCGGCGCCGTAGGAGGTGGCGTCGACGCCGGTCAGCACCATTTCGCGGTAGCCTTGCTCTGCAAGCCTGCGCGCCTGCTCGACCACGGCGCCCATCGGCACGGAGCGGGAATTGCCGCGGCCATAGGGAATGATGCAGAAGGTGCAGCGGTGGTCGCAGCCATTCTGCACCTGCAGGAAGGCGCGCACATGGCCATCAATGCTTTCCACCATTTGCGGCGCGGTTTCCGTCACGCTCATGATGTCGTTGACGACGATCTTTTCTTCCGCCGAAACGCCGAAATCCGGCAGGGCGCGGTAGCTGACGGCCTCAAGCTTTTCGGTATTGCCGAGCACGGCATCGACCTCGGCCATGGCGGCGAAGGTTTCTTTCTCCGTCTGCGCCGCGCAGCCGGTGACGATGATGCGCGCATCGGGGTTCTCGCGCCGCGCCCGGCGGATCGCCTGGCGCGCCTGGCGCACGGCCTCGCCCGTCACCGCGCAGGTGTTCACCAGAACGGCATCGCCAAGGCCCGCCTCTTGCGCCGCCTTGAGCATGACTTCGCTCTCATAGGTATTCAGCCTGCAGCCGAATGTCAGGGTTTTCAGGGTCATTATCGGTTTGGCCCTCGGAGCCGTCTTTGTCATTACCGTTTTGTCGCTAACACGTTTTTCCCGTTTATCCCCGCCGTGGTGCGGAAGTCTATGCTCTTGGTCGATCTAAACTTGGAAAGGAAGAAACGTCATGAATAATGAATTCTATGGGAAAAATCTAAAACAAGCTGTTTCAAGGAGTGTCCGGGGAGTTCGCTCCAGGGAGATATTGCAACTTAAGTCGGAGACGATTTATGCACCTCCGATGGCTTGGAGCGCTTGGCGAGAAATCTGGGCACAGTTTGCAGTGATCGCTGAAAACAGCCCGTGGAGCGGTCGGGCGAACAAACCGAAGCCTCATGTTTCAGTTGTTTCCATCAGCTACGAAGTCCATTCGGGCGCTCCTTTCGAAAGCGGCTTCGATGTTCAGATTAAAGGAGGGGATCAGCCGTTTTATGGTCAGGGGCCAGGCGCAACCGAAATAACGATCACAGGCAACAAGGCCACGGCCCTGCAATTTCGCTGCCGCGCCCATTCGCCGACCGGAACGGAAGTTCTGGTGCTGGTCAGGCCCATGCGCCTTGAGTAAACAATTGCCAGTAGGACCAGAGGTGGAAGGGCAACGAGGCTATCTCGGTGATCGCGCTTAAGCTGCCGAATGGCAGCGCCAGGAAATTGGTCGCAAACATGACGTAAAAAATTTTGCTTCGACCGGGGAAGGCCCGGGCGGCGGCGACGTTCAAGGTTTGCACGACAATAAACGCGAAGACGAAAAAGAAACCAGAGAGCCTTGGTGTAAAAAACAGAAGGGGCGCTATGAAGAAAATGTAGATCGCCGGAACAACGACGTTGATCCAGAAAACCGCTTTCAAGTCAGGTCGCGGCAAATGGTAAAAACGAAGTATCGGCTCAACAACAAAGCGCCGCCATTTTTTCATGACAGCGGACAAAAAGCGTCTCGAAGAAGGACTGATATTTCGCATCCGCCCAAGCTATTTCAAATCCTTTGGCCCGCAAAGCCATTTCCATCATGTGGGCGAGTTCGTGTGCAGCTTCAGGTTTCGCTCCCATTCTCCCGTCGCCGGATCCACTCTTCCCGACCATTCATGTTCCGCCGGCCCCGTCATGATCACGTGGTCGTCGTCCTCGCGCCAGTCGATTTCCAGCGCGCCGGCGGGCAGATAGACGGTGACCTTGCGGCCGGTGCGGCCGGTGCGGGCGGCGGAGACGGCGGAGCCGCAGGCGAGCGTCAGGCCCGCGCCGCGCTCGAAGGTCTTCAGCGACAGCGAGGAGGGCGAGGTGACCTGCGCCAGCGAGATATTGGCGCGCTCGGGAAACAGCGGATGGCGCTCGTAGCGGGGGCCGAAGGCGAGAATGTCGTAGCTGTCGACATCGCGCGGCACGAAGAAGACCGCATGCGGATTGCCCATGGAGGCGGCGGAAAAGCGCTGCAGCGCCGGGTCGGCCTCATGCGGTTCGGGCAGCGCGACATGGGTCGTGTCGGCGGCGGGTCCCGCAAGCGGGATCCTTTCCCAGTCGAAGATCGGCGCGCCCATGTCGACGGAGATCAGCCCGTCGGAAAGCCGCTCGGCGAAAAGCGCGCCGGCAATGGTGCGGAAGGCAAAACGATCCTTGTCGGTTTCGCGCGAAAGGTAATCGACCACGCAGCGCGTTCCGTTGCCGCAGGCCTGCGCCATGGAGCCGTCGGAATTGAGGATGTCGATCCAGCCGTCCGGCGCGTCCTCGCGCGCATCGTACAGCGCCATGATCTGGTCGAACTCGGTATCGGGATGGGCATCGAGGCGAATCGCGGCTTGTGGCGTCACCCTGTCGGCGCGTCCGCGCATGTCGATGACGAGAATCTTGTTGCCAAGACCGTTCATGCGCTCCATGCGCGCCATGTTCGTGCTGTTCGCCATCGAAAGGCTCCGTCATTGTTTCTGGCGTTATATGGGCCAAATCCGCGGCCGTCACCAGTCCGCGCGGCTGCGGATCGGGAAAAATCGCGCGCGCCGAACGCTACAGGTCCAAGGCGGCCTTTGCGTCGGCCCCGTTGATGTGTAGTGTCGGGAAAATCCTCCCCCGGAAGTGAACGTTTCGGCTACCCCTTGCGTTTCCTCAAATATCCTTGCGCCAGCCATGGACCGGACACAGGCCGGCGCCATGCCTCTCGAAAGTTCTGA
Source organism: Martelella sp. (assembly GCF_984369615.1). Taxonomy (NCBI): domain Bacteria; kingdom Pseudomonadati; phylum Pseudomonadota; class Alphaproteobacteria; order Hyphomicrobiales; family Aurantimonadaceae; genus Martelella; species Martelella sp. Next base: position 8,723 of record NZ_CFHTCS010000106.1, read on the forward strand.
AGATGCCAGTTCCTCTTTTTGCCGCGAAGGTGGCCGGTTTGCCGGCCGGCCGGCCCGTCGCCCCTGTTGATCGCCGCCGTGAGGGAGCGGTCGCATGAAGCTTTCCGGCGCAGTCCTTGCCTTCGGCGCGATCTCGATCTTTGCGATCCAGGACGCGATCACCCGCCATCTCGGCCCGCTCTATTCGCCGTTCTTCATCGCCATGGTGCGCTTCTGGGCCTTCGGCCTGTTCGTGATCATCCTGGCGGCCCGCGCGCCGGGCGGTTTCAGGGCGGGAGCGGTCACCCGTCATCCCGTGCTGCAGATCTGGCGCAGCTTCCTGCTGGTGGCGCAGATCCTGATCTCGATCCTGTCCTTTACCCTGGTCGGGCTTGCCCAGAGCCAGGCGATCTTCATGGCGGCGCCGCTGGTCGTGGCGTTGTTGTCGGTGCCGCTGCTCGGCGAGCGTGTCGGCTGGCGGCGCTGGCTCGCGATCATCGTCGGTCTGTTCGGCGTGCTGATCGTCATCGATCCCCTGGGCGAACAGTTCTCGCTGGTGACGCTCGTGCCGGTCGGCTGCTGCTTCACCTTCGCGCTCTATTCGCTCTATACGCGCCTTGCCGGGCGCTATGACGCGCCGGAAGTCAGCCTGTTTTATACCGGCGTGGTCGGCATGGTGCTGACGAGCCTCATCGGACCGTTCTTCTGGGAGAATGTGCCGCTTGCCGACTGGGGCTGGCTTGTCGCACTTTGTTTCACCGGTATTTCAGGGCATTATCTCCTCATCCGGGCGCTTGCGGTGACCGAAGCCGTGACCGTGCAGACCATCACCTATATGCAGCTCGTCTATGGTTCGCTGTTCGGCGTTCTGGTGTTCAAGGAGCAGCTGACGTCGCATATGATTGTCGGCGGGCTCACCGTTGTCGGCGCCGGCGTCTTCACCATCTGGCGCGAACACGCGCTGAAAAAGCGCGAAGGCGCGTCATCGACGGAAGCTTCGCTGGCTGGGCGGTGAGGCGGCGAGAGGGAGATGAGGATGGAATTGACGCCACAGTCATCGGCAGAGGATATTCTCGCAGTCCTTGAAGCCACGGCCGATCCCGCGCGGCTTGCCGAGATGGAGCGCGTCGGCATCAGGACCGATGCGGCCATCGGCCTTTCCAACCCGCAATTGCGGCAGATTGCAAAGACCGTCGGCGTGAACCATCAACGCGCGGCGGCGCTTTGGCAAAGCCCGGTGCGCGAGGCGAAGATGCTGGCCTTGCTGACCTTCGATCCGGCAAAGCTCACGCAAGCGGAGATGCTTTCCCTGGCCGGCGATTTTGCTTCCTGGGAGATGGTCGACCTTGCCGCCGACCTGTTCGTCGAGGCGCGGTTTGATGCCGAAATTGTCTCCTTGTTCGCCGAAGACGACCGCGAATTCGTGCGCCGGACCGCCTTTGCCATGATCGCGGGCGCGGCCGTCCACCGGAAGAAGGAGCCGGACGAAAACTTCCTGGCGCTCTTCCTGCTAATCGAAACGCATGCCGCGGACCAGCGCAATTTCGTGAAGAAGGCAGTCAGCTGGGCGTTGCGCAATATCGGCATGCGCAATGCCCGCTGTCATCAGGCCGCAATGGCGCTCGCGGAGAAACTCGCGGCCAGCGACGACCGCGCGAAGGCCTGGGTCGGGCGAGATGCGGTGCGCTATCTCGCCGATCCGAAACGGATCGCGCGGCTGAAAGCCTGAAGTCTCAGTCGACCTCCGGCACGTCGAAGGCTTCGCCGGGCTCCAGCGGACGGAAGCGGTCTTCATCGATGCCGGCATCGGAAAGGGCGGCTTTCAAGAGCTTCACCGGATCGTCATGGCCTTCATCGGTCAGCTGAAAGGTGCCGAAATGGTGACCCGCGGCATAGGCCGCATTGCAGAGTTCGAAACCCTTGACCGCTTCCACCGGGTCCTGATGCTCGTTCTTCATAAAAAAACGCGGCTCATAGGCGCCGATCGGCAGGTTGGCGAGGCGGAAGCCGCCGTATTTTTCGGCCGCCGCGCGGTAGTTCCGCCCCTCGTGAAAGCTTGTGTCGCCGATGTGGTAGATGCGGCCCGCGGGCGTTTCCAGGATGAAGGCGGCCCAGAGCGCCATGCGCCGGTCCGTGACCCCGCGCGCCGACCAGTGGTGGCAGGGCTCGGCGAAGACGTTTGCGCCGCCGGGAAGCGGCGCCTGGCCGCCCCAGTCGAGCACGGTCACATCGGCATCGGGAACTTTCCGGCGGATCACGGTGTCGTTGCCGAGCGGCGTGATGATCCGCGGCGCGTGATCGGCCTGAAGGCGTTTGAGGCAGGTGTGGCTCAGATGGTCGTAATGGTTGTGGGTGATCAGCACCACGTCGATCTTGGGCAGGTCCTCGAACAGCACGCCTGGCGGGCAGACACGCTTCGGTCCGACGGAATCGAAAGGGCTGACGCGTTCGGTGAATACCGGGTCGGTCAGGATGTTGAGGCCGGAAACCTGGATCAGGAGGCTCGCATGGCCGATCATCGTCACCCGCATGCCGTTTCCTGTCACAAGCGCGTCCGGCGTGTGCGGCGCATAGCGGCAGGCGACTTCCTTCGGCCAGGGCGTGCGCTTGTGGGCAAGCTGCCATTTGACGACCTCGGTTAGACCCGGCGGGTTCATGCCGTCGGGATTGAAGAACAGGGTGCCGTCAAAGTGGTCGCTCTTCGGACCGGAATAGTAGCGGTTCTTTTTCTGCAAACGCATGCGCGTCGGGATCATGTAAGGCCTTTCGGTTGCTTCGGCGTTTGCCGGCCGCCATCGATTGCTGAAACGGACATCAACCGATATATGCGGCAGCGGCGAGAAAGTTCCAGACCTTGAAAAGCGCGAAAGCGGCGGCCATGACTTGACTTTTCCGTGTTTGTGCGGTTTATCGCCGGAAAATCTGCTGACAGTGAAGACGTTCAGCCGCCGACCGGGGCCCGAAAAGGTATAAAGAGAGCCCGGAGGTCAACATCCGACAGCGCGATGCGCCCTCGGATGGAATTTTGCGTTGCGTCTTGCATTTGCCGGCAGAGGCGCCAACGTTTCGCGACGTGCGAAACGAAAAGGAAATGGGCTATGTTTGAAAACCTCCAGGACCGCCTTGGTTCCGTCCTCAAGGGACTGACCGGCCGCGGCTCGCTTTCGGAAGCCGACGTTGCGGCTGCGCTGCGCGAAGTGCGCCGCGCGCTTCTGGAGGCCGACGTCGCGCTGGAGGTGGTTCGCGACTTCACCGCCCGCGTGCGTGAAAAGGCCGTCGGCGCGGACGTGCTGAAGTCGATCAAGCCCGGCCAGATGGTCGTCAAGATCGTCCATGACGAGCTGGTCGAGATGCTCGGCTCCGAAGGCGTCACGCTGGACCTCAACGCCCCCGCGCCGGTCGTCATCATGATGGTCGGCCTGCAGGGCTCCGGCAAGACCACCACCACCGGCAAGATCGCGGCGCGGATGACCAACCGCGACCGCAGAAAAGTGCTGATGGCCTCGCTCGACACGCGCCGTCCGGCCGCCCAGGAACAGCTGAAGCAGATCGGCGAGCAGACCTCGGTCGATACGCTGCCCGTGATCAAGGGGCAGGATCCGGTGGCGATCGCCAAGCGCGCCGTGCAGGCGGCAAAGCTCGGCGGCCATGACGTCGTCATCCTCGATACCGCCGGCCGCACCCATATCGACGAGCCGCTGATGGTCGAGATGGCGGA
>NZ_CFHTCS010000107.1:0-12362 GCF_984369615.1 Martelella sp.
CTTCGATAACGACCTCGACCGGGCGGTCGCCTATTTCCGTCGCGCGCTGCAATACCGGCCGGACGATGCGGGAACCAACAACCAGCTGTTCATCGCCTTGATCTTCAACGGCGACCTTGAAAGCGCAAAGGCACAGGCGGCAAAGACGACCGACGAGCCGCAGCTTGTTCCGCTGCGCGAGCTTTCGCTGGCGCTCGCCGCCCTTTCCGAGGAGCGCTACGACGATGCCATCGCCATGCTGGATGATTTCGGCGGCAGCGCGCTCGATGACCTCGTGTCGGAACTCCTGAATGCCTGGGCGCTCACGGGCAAGGGCGATCCCGATGCCGCGCTTGCCGGGCTCGAGGCGCTTTCCGGCCCGCCCTGGTACGATCTCTTCGTCAACTATAATGCCGGCGCGATTGCCGCCCTTTCCGGCGATACCGCGAAGGCCCGGACCTATCTCAACGCCGCGCTTGCCGACCGCGAGGGCGGGGTGACCGCGCCGGATACCATGCTGGCGACGGTCATCGGCCTGGCCGCGATCGAGCAGCAGGCCGGCAATACGCGCAAGGCACTGGATACCGTCTCGGTTGCCGAGACCTACGGCCTCAACGCCGCCGTGCTGGAGCCGATCCGCGAGCGGATCGAGGCGGGGGCGCCCGTCATGGGCCTGCCGGAGACGGCAAGGGCCGGGGCGGCCGGCGTGCTGTTCGAGATCGCCGCCGCGCTCAACCAGGGCACCGCCGACGATATCGTCTCGCTCTATCTCGCGCTTGCCGAAGCGCTCAATCCGGGCTCTCCGGACGTGCTCTACCTGAGCGGCGTCGTGGAAGCGGCGAATGACAGGCCGGAACGCGCGCTCTCCTATTTTTCACGCATTCCGGAAGATGCCACGCAGTATCGCCTCGCCGAGCTGCAGCAGGGGATCGCCCTTGCCGAACTCGACCGCAAGGACGAGGCGATCGAGATGCTCTATGCCATGGTCGAGGACGCGCCCGATGACCGGCGCGGCTATCTGGCGCTCGCGGGCGTGCTGTCCAGCGAGAGCCGGTTCGCTGAAATGGCCGAGGTTCTGGACCGCGCGGCAGACCGCATCGGCCCGGTGGCGGCGCCGGAAGACTGGAGCATTTTCTACCGTCGCGGCATCGCCTATGAGCGGCTGAAGCAGTGGGACAAGGCCGAGCCCAATTTCCTGCGCGCGCTCGAGCTTTACCCCGACCAGCCGCAGGTGCTGAATTACCTCGGCTATTCCTGGATCGACCAGGGCATTAACCTCGAGGAGGGGTTGGACCTCATCAACAAGGCCGTCGAGCAGCGTCCCGATGACGGTTACATCGTCGACTCGCTCGGCTGGGCCTATTACCGTCTCGGCCGCTACGAGGATGCGCTGCGCGAACTCGAGCGGGCCGTCGCGCTCGATAGCGGCGATCCCGCGCTCAACGATCATCTGGGCGATGTCTACTGGCAGGTCGGCCGCAGGCTCGAGGCGATCTATCAGTGGAACAAGGCGCTGGCCGGCGAGCCGGACGAGGACCTCGTTCCCGAGATCAAGGCGAAGATCGCCCACGGCCTTCCTGCCGAGACGCAAGATGATGACAGCCCGCTGGCGCAGTCGCCGGAGGGTGATGGCGGGACGGTTCAGTGACGGACGCGCCTGACGGCGGCGCGATTTTTGAATTCGCCGCCGCGAAGATCAATCTGGCACTGCATGTGACCGGGCGGCGCGGCGACGGCTATCATCTGCTCGATTCGCTGGTGACCTTCACTGATATCGGCGATCGACTGACCTTTTCGCCGTCCGACACGGATCGCTTCACCCTCTCCGGCCGCTTTGCCGATGACCTGCCGCATCACGATGATATCCGGACCGGCAATCTGGCGCTGCGGGCGCGCAATCGACTGCGCGAGGAGGCCGCAGGCGCGGGCGCTGCCGCCGGGCCGGTCCATATCCATCTGGAAAAGAACCTGCCGCCGGCCTCCGGCATTGGCGGCGGCTCGGCGGATGCGGCTGCGGTTCTGCGCGGGCTCAACCGGCTGTGGCAGCCCGGGCTTGACGCTGAGACGATTGCGCTCATTGCCCTCTCGCTTGGCGCGGACGTGCCCATGTGTCTCGCCTCCCGCCCTTTGATCGCGCGCGGGATCGGCGATATCATCGTGCCGGCGACCGGATTTCCCAGACTTGATCTGGTGCTCGCGAACCCGCTCTTGCCGCTCGCCACGCCCGCCGTCTTTGCGGCGCTGGAGAACCGCCACAATCCGCCGCTATCCATCGAGGCGCAGGCCCCGGCGGATGCGTCGGAGTGGATCGCCCTCGTGCGGGAAAGCCGCAACGATCTGCAACTGCCGGCAAGCCGGATCGCACCCGCTATTCATGGCGTGCTCGATGCGTTGTCGTCGGCGGGCGCCTCGCTTGTCCGCATGTCGGGTTCGGGCGCGACCTGTTTCGGCCTGTTTACCGATGTCGATAGCGCGAAGGCGGCTGCCGACCGGCTTGCCCATGCCCGTCCGGACTGGTTCGTGGCGGCAACGACAACCCTTGCCGAAGGAGACGACGATCATGACTGAACGCCCCTTCATTCCCGTCCGCTTCGCCGTGTTGACCGTCTCGGACACGCGTACGCTCGACGATGACCGCTCGGGCGACACGCTTGCCGAGCGCATCGCCAGGGCTGGACACACGCTCGCCGATCGCCGGATCGTCGGCGACGACCGCGCGGCGATCACGGCCATCGTCAAGGATTGGTGCTGGAACCAGGCGGTAGATGTGGTGCTGACGACTGGGGGCACGGGCTTTACCGGACGGGATGTGACGCCCGACGCGCTCGAGCCGATGTTCGAGAAGCGCATGGACGGCTTCTCCGCCCTCTTCCACCGGATATCCTTCGAGAAGATCGGCACGTCCACGGTGCAGTCGCGGGCAACCGCAGGGCTTTGCAACCAGACCTTCGTTTTCGTTCTCCCCGGCTCGCCGGGCGCCTGCCGCGATGCCTGGGACGGCATCCTCGAAAAGCAGTTCGACTACCGCCACACGCCCTGCAATTTCGTGGAAATCATGCCGCGTCTCGATGAACACCTGAAGCGCGGCTGAACGCGCGTATTCAGACCCTGACGGAGGCCCAGGCGGGAATGATCTCGCAGGAGAGTTTGCGCGTCATCTGCCGGCGGGCGAGCGCAAAGGGCGACGCGCCGCAGGCTTCAGCCTTTTCCACCGCGAGCGGCTTTGGCAGGAGAACGCCCACTTCAAGCGGACAGCGCGGCTTGAACAGGACATGCCGGAGCGACCGGCGATGCCTGCGCGAGCGGGAAAAGCGCGCCGGCCGCGTCTCCAGCGCCATATGTTCGAAAATCGCCTCGACCCAGCCTGACAGGGGACGCGCGCCGGGTTCCAGGACGAGGATCCAGTCGCCGCGGGCCTGGCGTATCACCTCCGGCAGGTCCCAGGCGCGCAGATAGCGGCAGCCGGCCGCCTCGGCAACGCGCTCGGTTCCGTCGTCGCTGCCGCGATCAAGCACGATGACATCGCTGACAAGCCCTTCAACCGCGCCGACAACCAGCGTCGAAAGCGTATGGGCGAGTTCCGCCTCGTGATTGTTGGTTTCGATAACGACGCTCAGCATGATGGGTACTTATTGCAAAAGTAAGGCCCTGTTGCAAAGGGGAACGATATATGTTCTTGTTTTGTTCTCGCGATTGCATTAAGTTTGCGACGATGTGTTGCCGTCGGTCCCTTTTGCCGGGGCCGGAAACCGCCGAGGAGGTTCGATCATGGATGATGCCTTCATTACCGATTTTGCCGCAAACCCCGTGCCGGAGCCCCATTTCGACCCGGTGATGCGCGAGACGAGGCGCGGGAGAGGCGCGACCGCCAATCCCGACGGTCGTTTCGAGAAGGTCTCGCGTGAGCGTTTCGACGATGGCTGGGATCTCGATGAGGATCTGCCGGCGCTTGCAACGGACGTGCAGGTGGAAAAGGCGAAAACGATCATCACCCGCAACACCTCGCCGGACGTGCCTTTCGAGCGGTCGATCAACCCCTATCGCGGCTGCGAGCATGGCTGCATCTATTGTTTCGCAAGGCCGACCCACGGCTTCATGGGGCTTTCCGCCGGGCTTGATTTCGAGACAAAGCTGTTCGCCAAGCCGGATGCGGCCCGCCAGCTTGCCCGTGAACTGGCAAAGCCCGGCTACAAAGCCAAGACGATCGCGATCGGCACCAATACCGATCCCTATCAGCCGGTGGAAAAGACCTGGCGGATCATGCGCCAGGTGCTGGAGGTTCTGGCGGAGGCCAACCACCCCGTGTCGATCACCACCAAATCGGCGCTCGTGCTGCGCGATCTCGACCTCCTTTCGGCGATGGCGGAGAAGCATCTCGTCAAGGTCATGGTCTCGGTGACGACGCTCGACCGCAAGCTTGCCCGGGCGATGGAGCCAAGGGCAGCCACGCCGCCTCGAAGACTCGAGACCATCCGCGCGCTCGCCGAGCATGGCGTTCCCGTCGGCATTTCCGTGGCGCCCGTCATTCCGGCGCTGACGGATCATGAGATCGAGCGCATTCTCGACAGCGGCCAGGCCGCCGGCGCGCGCGAGGCGAGCTACATCCTCCTGCGCCTGCCGCTCGAAGTGGCGCCCTTGTTCAAGGACTGGCTGCTGGAGCATCACCCCGAGCGTTACCGCCATGTGATGAGCCTGATCCGCTCGATGCGCGGCGGCAAGGACTATGATGCCGAGTTCGGCAAGCGGATGAAGGGCAGCGGCCCCTATGCCTGGCAGATCGCCCGTCGCTTCGAGCTTGCGACAAAGCGCCTCGGACTTCAGCGGCGTGGCTTTGCTCTGAGGGAGGACCTGTTCCTGCCGCCCGACGGCGCGGGCACGCAGCTCAACCTGTTCTGACGACGGCGCCGGGCCCGGGCGATACCGCCCTGGCGCCGGCTGCCGGACTTTCCGGCCGGCCTTCCCTGGGCCGATGCCGAAGAAGTCTCCTTCGCCGCCGCACACGGGTCATCTCAAAAGGATCGCCCGGGAGGAGACTTGCGGGAGATCGGCGGGTCGTGTCAAATGACGGCATGTCATTCAGCGATCCAGCCGATTCTCCTGCCCTTTTCGATCTGCCGCCGGCCGGACCCGATTTCGTGCTCGAACAGCGCGCGCGGCTCAGAGGGCTCTGGCCGGTCGCCGGCTGCGACGAGGCTGGACGCGGTCCCCTGGCAGGCCCGGTGGTGGCCGCCGCCGTGATCCTCGATCCCGACCGCATTCCCGAGGGCCTCGACGACTCGAAGAAGCTGACGGCGAAAAGACGCTCGGCGCTGTTCGAGAAGATCATGGCCGATGCCGTCGTCTCTGTCGCCTCGAGCAGTCCCGCCCTCATCGACCGTATCAACATTCTCGCCGCAAGCCTTGATGCGATGCGCCGCGCCGTCTGCGGCCTCGCCCGCGCTCCGATGCTCGTTCTCGCCGACGGGCGCGATCGTCCGCCGGGCATTGCCTGCGGCGCGGAGGCCGTCATCAAGGGCGACGGGCGATCGCTGTCGATCGCCGCCGCCTCGATCGTCGCCAAGGTGACGCGGGACAGGATGATGGAGACCGCCGGCCTGCTCTATCCGGCTTATGGTTTTGACGCCCATGCTGGTTACGGAACCGCCCGCCATCTCTCGGCGATCTCCGAGGCCGGGCCATGTCCGCTCCACCGCAGGAGCTTCCGGCCGATCCGCGAATTCGGGCGCGCCGCCGGCGACATTACGCCGGACGTCATCGAACCCTGAGGGCAACGATGCGGGCGCACAATGTCACGCGCATGGCGAGGCTCGGCGGGGTCTTGCGAATATGCAAACGAAAAAGGGGAGAAGTCTCGGGAAATTGGTGGTCGGAGTGGCAAGATTCGAACTTGCGACCCCCTCGTCCCGAACGAGGTGCGCTACCAGGCTGCGCTACACTCCGTGACCAGCGGCTGCTCTATAAAACAGCATGCGGTGTTCGGCAAGCGCTTGTTGAAACTTTTTTGAAGGGTTTCGCCGCACGCCTTCGATGGCCGCTGGCAAGGCGCTGGCAAGGAGGCGATGTTGTGATAAGAACGGACCCGGCTTTTCGGCAAACAACCAAACTTTATTGAAAATGGAACGGTTCGGCGCGTTGCGCGTTGGTAATGGGTCATAGTATCGTGCGCCGACTGTTTTGTATTAATGCACCCGTCCTCCCCGGTCGCCTGTTGAAAGCGACGCAGCAAAGGGAGTGTCGGTTTTTTAAACTGTGTCGGCCGTTTCATTCTGGCCGTTGATTGCGCCAAAAAAGGGATTGATTGTATCAATGAGTGTGAAATTCGGAACCAGCGGGCTGCGCGGCCTCTCGGTGGATCTACTGGGCGAACCATCCTCTCTTTATTCAGCGGCGTTCTGCCGCCATCTCCTGGAAACAGGACAGGCGGAGAAGGGCGCAACCGTTCTGGTCGGGCGGGACTATCGCGAATCGAGCCCGGCGATCGCGGAGCGCTGCATGGGCGCGATCGCGGCTGCGGGTTTCAAGCCGGTCGATTGCGGCGCGCTGCCCACGCCGGCGCTCGCTTTTTTCGGACAGAAGAAGAATGCCGCCTCGATCATGATCACCGGGTCGCACATCCCCGCCGATCGCAACGGCATCAAGTTCTACCGCGCCGACGGCGAGATCACCAAGGAAGATGAACAGGCGATTTCAGCCTGGGCGGAGAAGCTGAAGGGCACGGCGGAGGCCGGCGACGCTGAAGGCGAGGACAAGGCGAGCGAGGCGCTGGCGCTGTTTGCCGCGCGCTGCACCTCGATCCTGCCGGAGGATGCGCTTTCTGGCATGAAGATCGGCGTCTACCAGCATTCCACCGTTGCCCGCGACCTGTTCATCGCCGTTCTGGAAGAATATGGCGCCGATGTCGTCCCGCTGGGTTTCTCCGAGAGCTTCATTCCGGTCGATACCGAAGCGGTTTCGCAGGAGACCGTCGACCTTTTGAAAGGCTGGGCAAAGGAGCACGGCCTTGACGCGCTGGTTTCCGCCGATGGTGATGCCGACCGTCCGCTGGTCGCCGATGAGACCGGGACGCCCCTGCGCGGCGACCTGGTCGGTCTGATGACCGCGAATTTCCTCAAGGCCAAGGTCGTCGTCACGCCGGTCACCTCCAATTCCGGCATTGAAAAGAACGGCGATTTCGAGGTCGTGCGCACCCGCGTCGGGTCGCCCTTCGTCATCGCCGGCATGATGGACGCTCTTTCTTCCGGCAAGGAGGGCGTGATGGGGTTTGAGGCCAATGGCGGGCTTCTGACCGCCTCCGCCTTCCGCCCTGCCGATGACGCGATCGCCGCGCTGCCGACGCGCGACTGCTTCCTGCCGATCCTCTCCGCGCTCTATCTCGCGGCCAAGGACAAGCGGGCCATGTCGGAACTGGCGAGCGCCTACAGCCTGCCGGTGGCGGACGCCGACCGCATCAAGGATTTCGCCCAGGAGCGCAGCGCCGCGCTGATGGCCCATCTGAGGGCAAGCGAGGAAAACCTGGCCGCATTTCTCGCCCCGATCGGCAGCGTTGCGGACAAGAGCGACATCGATGGCCTGAGGGTGACGCTCGAGGATGGCCGCATCATCCATTTCCGCCCCTCCGGCAACGCGCCGGAGATGCGCTGCTATGTCGAGGCCGAGACCGCCGAGGCGGCGCGCAATCTTCTGAAACAGGGGCTCTCCCTGATCGAAGGGTTCAAGCCTGCCTGATCCGTTCGCATTTTCGCAAGTCATTTGAAAAATTCATTGGAGTAACAAGACTATGACCAGCAAGATCGTTCCCGTCATCATGGCCGGCGGCAAGGGCACGCGGCTCTGGCCGCTGTCGCGCGCCACCGCGCCGAAACAGTTTATCCGCTTTCTCGGCCCCAAGACGCTTTACCAGAAGACGCTCGAGCGCGTATCCGACAGCGACCGCTACGAGGCGCCGATCATCCTGACGAACGAGGATTTCCGCTTTCTCGCCGCCGAGCAGGCGCGCGAGATCGACATGGATCTGACGGGCATCATCCTGGAGCCGATCGCGCGCAACACCGCGCCCGCCGTTGCCGCCGCCGCCGCCCTGGTGCGCGCCAATTTCGGCGAGGACGCGATCATGCAGGTCTTTGCATCCGACCATGAGATCGAGGCCGGGCCCGACTATTTCGCCTGCATCGACACGGCCTTTGCCGCCGCCAAATCCGGCAAGCTCGTGACCTTCGGCATCGAGCCGACGGAGCCTGCCACCGGCTACGGCTATATCGAGGCCGGCGATGAGCTGGATACCGGGGCGCGCGCCGTCGCCCGCTTCATCGAGAAGCCCGAACTGGCGAGGGCCGAGGAAATGCTCGCTGCCGGGAACTTCACCTGGAACTCGGGCATCTTCATGTTTCCGATCTCCGTTCTGGTGCGCGAGCTCGAAACCTATGCTCCCGAGGTCATGCAGTATGCCGAACAGGCTGTGCTGAAGGATGAAAGCGACCTCGAGCTCGACTTCATCCGTCTCGACAAGGACGCGTTTGAAAAATGCCCGGATATCTCCATCGACTATGCGGTGATGGAAAAGACCGATGCGGCGGCCGTCGTCGCCTCCTCTTTCTCCTGGTCGGATCTCGGCTCATGGGACGCGGTCTGGAAGGACGGCGAGCAGGACGCCGACGGCAATGTTATCGCCGCCGATGCGACGCTCATCGACACGAAGAACTCGCTGGTGATCTCGCGCGACCTGCATGTCGCCATGCAGGGGCTCGATGGCATGGCCGTGATCGCCTCGGAAGACGCGGTCTATGTCGGCAGGCTTTCCGACAGCCAGAATGTCGGCAATATCGTCAAGATGCTGAAGGCGCAGAAAGAGACCAAGGCGCTCGCCGAGGAGCACCCGACCTCCTATCGTCCGTGGGGCGGCTATACCTCCATCATCAAGGGCGAGCGTTTCCAGGCCAAGCGCATCTTCGTCAAGCCCGGCAAGAAACTGTCGCTGCAGAAGCACCATCACCGCGCCGAGCACTGGATCGTGGTCAAGGGCACGGCCGAGGTGACCGTCGACGAGGATGTGAAGATGCTGACGGAAAACCAGTCGGTCTATATCCCCCTCGGCGCCGTGCACCGGCTTTCCAACCCGGGCAAGATCACGCTGGAACTGATCGAGGTGCAGACCGGATCCTATCTCGGCGAGGACGATATCATCCGCATCGTCGACGATTTCGGCCGCGGCTGATCCCGGCGACAGGAAAGACAGCGAGGCCCGGCTGACCCACGTCATGCCGGGCTTTATTGTGCAGAAATGACGATTCATCGTCAGATATTTCGCATGTATTTTCCATCGCGCAAATATAGTCGACACAACGAGCTTCTGGCGCAATGTTGCGACGGCTGCTCTTGACCGGCCCGCCTCTCCCGCTATATCGTTGCCGGACTGCGCCCCCAAAACCGGGCGCGGACCCCTCTTTCAGTCTCGAAGGGCACGGCAACATGATCGAAACACCTTATCTTCTGTTTCTCGGAGATGCTCCGGATGCGCTGGCCGCCAAGGTTGCCCAGGGCATCAAGGACTGGCGGCCGGAATATGCCATCGGCCAGTTTCGTCTCGAGGGGTGCAAGGCCGACATGAAGCTGCCGGACCTCACCATTGAAGAAGCGGTGGAGAAGGGCGTGAAAACGCTGGTCATCGGCGTTGCCAATCGCGGCGGGGTGATCTCGCCGGCCTGGAAGTCCGTGCTGATCGAGGCGCTCGAGGCCGGCCTCGACCTTGCCTCCGGCCTGCACAACCTGCTGCGCAACGAACCCGACCTTGCCGCAAAGGCCAAGGACCTTGGCCGCACGCTGCATGATGTCCGCATTCCCGCCGTGCAATATCCGATCGCAAACGGCAGGAAGCGCGCCGGCAAGCGCATGCTTGCCGTCGGCACGGATTGCTCCGTCGGCAAGATGTACACCGCGCTCTGCGTTGAAAAGGCGATGCGGGAAAAGGGACTGAAGGCCACCTTCCGCGCCACCGGCCAGACGGGCATCCTGATCACCGGCGAAGGCGTGCCGCTTGATGCGGTGATTGCCGATTTCATGGCCGGCTCGGTCGAATATCTGACGCCGGACAACGACGCCGACCACTGGGACCTGATCGAGGGGCAGGGCAGCCTGTTCCACGCGTCCTATTCCGGCGTCACCATGGCGCTCGTGCATGGCGGCCAGCCGGATGCGCTGGTGCTCTGCCATGAGCCGAACCGTCCGCATATGCGCGGCCTGCCGGATTATCAGCTGCCGAGCCTCGAGACGCTGCAGGACCTCGCCCTGCAGGTTGCCCGTATCGTCAATCCGGATTGCAAGGTCGTCGGCATCTCCGTCAATACCTCCGCCATGTCGGATGAGGAAGCGCTCGCTTATTGCCGCGAAACGGAAGCGCGCATGGGCCTGCCGACGGTCGACCCCTTCCGCCACGGCGCGCAGCGGCTCGCAGAGGCGCTTGCCGCGTTATGACCGGCATCACCGTCACCGCGCGGGAGGATGTGTTTCCCGTCGCCGGCAGCTTCACCATCTCGCGCGGCTCGCGCACGGAGATTCGCGTCGTTACCGTCACGCTTTCGGACGGCGAACATCGCGGGCGCGGGGAATCCGTGCCCTATGCCCGCTACGGCGAAACCGTCGACGGCGTGATTTCGGATATTCTGTCGCTTGAGGGCGAGATTGCCGCCGGCCTCGACAGGATCGCGCTGCAGGCGCGGATGAAGCCGGGCGCGGCGCGCAACGCGCTCGATTGCGCCTTCTGGGATCTGGAGGCCAGGCGGACCGGCAGGCCGGTCTGGCAGCTGGCTGGGCTTTCGAAGCCGAAGCCGCTGACCACTGCCTACACGATCTCGCTCGGCACGCCGGAGAAGATGAAGGCCCAGGCGGCCGAAAATGCCCATCGCCCTTTGCTCAAGGTCAAGCTCGGCACGGATGATGACCGCGGCCGCATCGAGGCGGTGCGCGCCGGCGCGCCGAAATCCGCCATCATTGTCGACGCCAATGAAGGCTGGACCGTCGAGGCCTATCAGAAGCTCGCCCCCGAACTGGTGCGTCTCGGCGTGGCGCTGGTTGAACAGCCGCTGCCGGCCGGCGATGACGCGGCCCTTGCCGAAATCGACCGGCCGCTGCCGGTCTGCGCCGATGAAAGCTGCCACGCCCGCCCTTCGCTGGAAAGCCTCAAGGGCAAGTATGACGCGATCAACATCAAGATCGACAAGACCGGCGGACTGACGGAAGCGCTTCTGTTGAAGAAGGACGCGATGGCGGCCGGCTTCCAGATCATGACCGGCTGCATGCTCGGCACCTCGCTTGCCATGGCGCCGGCCATGCTGGTGGCCGACGGCGCCCCCTTCGTCGATCTCGATGGCCCGCTTCTGCTCGCCAGCGACCGCGACCCGCCGATCCGTTTCGAAGGCTCGGTCATGCACCCGGCCGATCCGGCGCTGTGGGGATAGGGCCCTGGCTCAACCGCGCGTCCAGGAGGGGAACGGGTCGGTCAGGAACTCGAAATCACGTTCATTGAACGTAGGCCCGGTGTCGATCAGGCAATCGTCAAGCGCTTTCCGGATCGCCGCCTTGTCCATGCCGGCGCCGATGAAGACGATTTCCTGGCGGCGGTCGCCATAGACCTCGTCCCAGCAATCATCGATCATCTGCCGAAGCTCCGGAGCGTTCGGCCAGCGGCTCTTCGGCACGGCGGCCCACCAGCGCCCCAGCGGGCCGTTGCGCACGATCGCTCCGGCAAGCGAGAATTCTCCGGCGAAGTCCGGCCGCGTCGCCAGCCAGAAATGACCCTTGGCGCGGATCAGGCCGGGGGAATTCATCCGGGTGAACGCGTCGAATCTCAAAGGGTCGAACGGCGCGCGCGCCCGGTAGACGAAGCTCGAAATGCCGTATTCCTCGGTTTCCGGCACGTGGTCGGCAAAACCGTAGAGTTCCTTGGCCCAGAGCGGATGCTGGCTGGCCTTGTCCTCGCTGAAAAGGCCGGTGTCGAGCAGTTCGTCGAGATCGACGCGGCTGAAATCCGTCTCGATGATCTTCGCGTCGGCGTTCAGCGCCCGCACGATCTTGACCACATTTTCACGTTCCTCGGGCGTGACATCGGAGACCTTGTTGACGACGACGACATCGGCGAATTCGATCTGTTCGACATGCAGATCGACCAGCGTGCGTTCATCGGCCGTGCCCGCGACTTCGCCGCGATCCTTCAGGAATTCGTGGCCGGCATATTCGCGAAGCAGGTTCACGGCGTCGACCACGGTCACCATCGTGTCGAGCCGGGCGAGGTCGGACAGGCTCTCGCCGCGCTCGTCGCGCCATGAAAAGGTCGCGGCCACCGGCAGCGGTTCGGCGATGCCCGTTCCCTCGATGAGAAGGTAGTCGAAGCG
>NZ_CFHTCS010000108.1:0-12288 GCF_984369615.1 Martelella sp.
GGTCTCCTACGACAATATCGGCTTCTTCCTGCTCTCGCGCGAGGTCTCCAAACACATCAAGGTGGTGCAGTCGGGCCAGGGGGCGGATGAAATCTTCGCCGGCTATCACTGGTACCCGCCGCTTGAGAAATCCAACGATGTCGTCGGCGATTATGCCAAGGGCTTCTTCGACCGTGACCATGCCAGGCTGTCGCGTCATCTTTCGCCGGAATGGCTGGCGGAGGAAGACGTCAGCCGCGCCTTTGTCGAGAGCCACCTGATGGCGCCGGGCGCGGAGGGTCCTGTCGACCGGGCGCTCAGGCTCGACAGCCAGGTCATGCTGGTCGATGATCCGGTCAAGCGCGTCGACAACATGACCATGGCCTGGGGGCTTGAGGCGCGCGTGCCCTTCCTTGATCACGAGCTTGCCGAACTGGCGGCCACCATCCCGCCGGAATTCAAGCTGAATGACGGCGGCAAGGGCGTCCTCAAGGACGCAGCGCGGCTCGTCGTGCCGCACGAGGTGATTGATCGCAAAAAGGGCTATTTCCCGGTGCCGCAGCTCAAATACATCTCGGGCGAGTATCTCGACATGGTTCGTGATACGCTGACGAGCCAGGTCTCCAGTGAGCGCGGCCTGTTCAACAAGTCCTATCTCGATGACCTGTTCATCGATCCGATCGGCCACATCACGCCGCTGCGCGGATCGGAACTGTGGCAGGTGGCGCTTCTGGAAATGTGGTTGCAGTCTCACGAGATTTGAGGAAGAGCCGATGAGTTCGGAAAAGGGGCCGAAGGATCAACCGGAACACCGCGGCCGCGATGCCTATTCCCATCGCTTGAAGAAGATGCGGACCCAAGGCATGAAGCCGCCGATCAAAGGCGGTGATAACAGCGGCGCGATGAAACAGGACGTCTCCATCGACTGCGGCTGGGGCCGGATCGTCTTCGGCCAGACCTTTTCCGATGCCAGGCTGCTGATCGAGACCCTGCGCGCCGAGGTGCCGGACCATCGCGACATCGCCATCTATGTACGCGATCCGCATGTGGTGCTGGCCAACGCCCCGCAGGAGGTCTTCCTCGATCCTTCCCATACCTACCGGCTCGACCTTTCGACCTATCATGCCGCGTCATCAAAACCGCCGCAGGGCTTTTTCATCCGCCGGCTGACCTCCGAGATCGATGCGCAGGCGATCAACCGCATCTATGCCGCGCGCGGCATGGTCGTGGTCCGTCCGGATTTCTTCTGGCGCCAGCGCGACGCCCGTTCGATCGTCTATTTCGTCGCCGAGGACGAGCATACCGGCAATATTCTGGGCACCGTGACCGGCATCGATCACGGCCGGGTGTTCAACGATCCGGAAAAGGGCGCTTCGCTCTGGTGCCTTGCAAGCGATCCGCAGGCGCGCCAGCGTGGCATCGGCGAGGCACTGGTGCGCAGGCTGGCCGAGCATTTCCTCGCCCGCGGCGCTTCCCATCTCGACCTCTCTGTGCTGCATGACAATGTGCCGGCGATCAAGCTCTATGAAAAGCTCGGCTTCAAGCGGGTGCCGTTCTTCACCGTCAAGCGCAAGAACCAGATCAATGAGAAACTGTTCACCGGACCGGAGCAGGAAGACTACGAGGCGCTGAACCCCTACGCCCGGCTGATCGTCGCCGAGGCGCGGCGGCGCGGCATTTCGGCGGAGGTGACCGATGCCAAGGGCGGCTTCTTCCGCCTGTCCTATGGCGGCCGCTCGATTCACTGTCGCGAAAGCCTGACGGAACTGACGACTTCGGTGGCGATGTCGATCTGCGACGACAAGTCAGTGACGCGCCGCTTCGTCGAAGAGGCCGGCGTGCGCGTGCCGCGCCAGATGACCGCCGATGCCGGCGAGGAGGCGATCGCCGGTTTTCTTGAGGAAGCCGGCCCGCTCGTCGTCAAGCCGGCGCGCGGCGAGCAGGGCCGGGGCATCTCCGTCGGCGTCTCCACCATCGAGGAGGTGCGCGAGGCAATTGAGGCCGCCAGGGCCTATTGCGATACGGTTCTGATCGAGGAAATGGTCGAGGGCGAGGATCTTCGGCTGATCGTCATCAATTATCGCCTCGTGGCCGCCGCCGTGCGCCGTCCCGCTCATATCATCGGTGACGGGCGCTCGTCGATCGAGCAGTTGATCTCGGCCCAGAGCGCGCGGCGCAGCGCCGCGACAGGCGGCGAATCCTCAATCCCGCTTGATGCCGAAACCGAGCGGACGGTCCGAAGCGCCGGCTACACCTTTGCCGACGTGCCGAAGGAGGGCGAGGAAATCCGCGTCCGCCGAACCGCCAATCTGCATACCGGCGGCACGATCCATGACGTGACCGATATCGTCCATCCGAAGCTGGTGGATGCCGCGATTTCCGCAGCCCGCGCGATCAATATTCCGGTCGTGGGGATTGATTTGATGATCAAGTCGCCCCAAAACCCTGATTACGCATTTATCGAGGCCAACGAGCGCCCGGGGCTTGCCAACCATGAGCCGCAGCCGACGGCCGAACGGTTCGTCGACCTGCTGTTCCCCCTGTCCATGCCGGCCGGGGCTAGGGCCTTTACCCGCGAGGCGCAGAAAAACGAGTGAGTGATGCAACGACTGACGATTGATTCCGAGTACCTGTCCGACATGCTGAAATCGCTGCTCGCGATCCCCTCGCCGACAGGCTACACCGATCCGATCGTCCGTTTCGTCACCGGAGAACTGGAGAAGCTCGGCCTTTCGGTGGAACTGACGCGGCGCGGGGCGATCCGCGCCGTGCGCAGGGGCGTCGACAGCCGCGGCGCGCGCGCAGTCGTGTCCCATGTCGACACGCTTGGCGCCCAGGTGAAATACCTGAAGGACAATGGCCGGCTCGAACTGGTGCCGATCGGCACATGGTCGGCGCGCTTTGCCGAGGGCGCGCGGGCGACGCTTTTCACCGAGAAGGGGGCCTATCGCGGCACCATCCTGCCGCTCAAGGCCTCCGGACACACCTATAACAACGAGATCGACGAAATGCCGGTCGGCTGGGACTATGTCGAGCTGCGCGTCGATGCCTTGAGCCGTGACGAGGAAGATCTCGACAGGCTGGGCATCGAGATCGGCGATATCGTCGCCATCGATCCGCAGCCGGAATTCCTCGACAACGGCTTCATCATCTCCCGCCATCTCGACAACAAGGCGGGCGTGGCGCTGATGCTCGCCGCGCTGAAGGCGATGCAGGATGAAAATGTCGAGACGCCGGTCGCCAGCCACTGGCTGTTTACCATCGCCGAGGAAGTCGGCGTCGGCGCGTCGTCGATCGTTTCCCCCGAGGTTGCCTCGCTTGTCTCCGTCGATAACGGCACCTCGGCGCCCGGCCAGAATTCCTCGGAGTTCGGCGTCACCATCGCCATGGCCGACCAGACCGGTCCCTTCGACTGGCATCTGACGAAGAAGCTGGTCGATGTCTGCAAGTTCAACGATATCCGCTATCAGAAGGACGTCTTCCGCTACTATCGCTCGGATTCGGCAAGCGCGGTTGAAGCGGGGGCGGATGTGCGCACAGCGCTTGTCGCCTTCGGCGTCGATGCCTCGCATGGCTATGAGCGCATCCACATGCATGCGCTGCGGTCGATCGCGGAACTGATCACCGCCTATCTGACCTCCGACGTCGAGATCAAGCGCGACTTCCAGCAGACCGGTCCGATGACCGGCTTCACCCGTCAGCCGACAGGCAAGGCTCGACAGGAACTCTCCGCCGATGTCAAGACGGAGAAGATCGACGATCCGGACCATCCCCACCACGCCGGGCACGCCTAGGCATTGCTGCAGTGCACGCGCTTGCCAAGCGGCGCAATCTTGCTATGAATACTGATCGCCCTGGATCGTTTCAGGTGAGCCTCGAGGGGACCGAATGCAACGCGTAACCACTTTTATTCCGGCAGGCGCGGAGAGCGGCCCGGTCTCCGGGCATGTCGAACTGACCCATGACGCACGCCATCTTCGGCGCAAGGCGCTGAAACTCGCCGATGGCGGCGCGGTGATGCTCGACCTGAAGGAAGCCGTCCTGTTTGCAGGCGGAGACCGGCTGGTGCTGGAAGACGGCGCGCAGATCGAGATCGTCGCCGCGCCGGAAGAGCTCTACGAGATTCGCGCCCGTGACGGCCTCCACATCATCGAACTCGCCTGGCATCTCGGCAACCGCCACCTGCCGGCGCAGATCGAGACCGATCGCATTCTGATCCTGCGCGATCATGTCATTCGCCAGATGCTTAATGGCCTTGGCGCCACGGTGAGCGAGATCGTCGCGCCGTTCCAGCCGGTGCGCGGCGCCTATCACGGCGATCACCACCACGATCACGGTCACGGAGATCACGACCATCACGGCCATCACCACCACCACCACGATTGACGCTTCCGCCGTTTCGGGAGCGTCGCTGCTCCGGTTGATGTCCTGGCTGTCGCCGGCCTTTCCGCTCGGCGGTTTTGCCTATTCAGGCGGGCTGGAGCGGGCCGCCCATGACGGCCTGTTGACGGATGCCGAGGGCCTGAAGGCCTGGCTCTCCTCAGGGCTTGCGCAGGGTTTCCTCTGGAACGACGCCATCCTTCTGTGCGAAAGCCACCGCGCCAAGGGTGACAGCGCCCGCATCGGCGAGGCGGCAGCGCTTGCCGCAGCCCTCGCCGGCGCGCGCGAACGCCATGCCGAAACGCTGGCGCTCGGATCGGCCTTCGTCACCGCCGCCGCCGCCTGGCCCGCGCCCGTGCTCGCCAATCTGCCGGGCGAGACCGCGCTGCCGGTTGCCTTCGGCGCCGTGGCAGCAGCGCACGGCATCGGCCTGGAAGCGGCGTGCCAGGGCTATCTTCATGCCCAGATTGCCCAGTCGATCTCGGCTGCCATCAGGCTGTCGCTTTGCGGCCAGGTCTCAGGGCTTGAAGTGCTGGCAGGCCTGGAGGAAACAATTCTTGAAACGGCGGCGCGCGCTGCCGCTGCCGGCCTCGACGATCTCGGCGGCTGCACGTTCCGGGCGGATGTCTCGGCGCTTCGCCATGAAACCCAGCATTCGCGACTCTTTCGCAGCTAACTTATGGATTTGACGAGGTTCGACATGAAGTCTGAAAACGGGCCCCTGCGCGTGGGCATCGGCGGTCCGGTCGGCTCCGGCAAGACGGCGCTGACGGAAAAACTGTGCAAGGCGCTGAGCCGCGATTACTCCGTCGCGGTGGTGACCAACGACATCTATACGCGCGAGGATGCGGAAGCTCTGGTGCGCATGCAGGCGCTTTCTTCCGACCGCATCGTCGGCGTGGAAACCGGCGGCTGCCCGCATACGGCCATCCGCGAGGACGCGACGATCAACCTGCAGGCGATTGCCAAACTGAACGCCCGCATCCCCGACCTCGACATCATCTTCATCGAGTCGGGCGGCGACAATCTGGCGGCGACCTTCTCGCCGGACCTTGCCGACATCACCATCTATGTGATCTCGGTCGCCCAGGGCGAGGAAATCCCGCGCAAGGGCGGCCCGGGCATCACCCGTTCGGATCTCTTGATCATCAACAAGAAGGATCTCGCTCCTTACGTCGAGGTCGATCTCGATGTCATGGCGTCGGATGCCGAACGCATGCGCGCCGGCGCGCCGACCGTCTTTACCGATCTCAAGCGGGGCGACGGGGTGGACGCGATCGTTGCCTTCCTGAAGGAGAACGGCGGGCTCTGAGAGGCCCTGAAAAGAAGAAAAACCGGCGGGAATGACCCCGCCGGTTTTCAGGTCGGCCGCATGACCGGTGCGCAGATCAGAGAGCCCGCAGCGCGTCCATATCCTCAATTTCGATGATGCGGCCGTGTACGTGGACGCCGAGACCTTTCAGCGTCGCGAAGGCGCGGGAAAGCGCTTCTGGGGCAAGCCCCAGCTTTCCGGCAAGAAGGCTCTTCTGGAAGGCGAGGCGGAAGGATGCGGGCGATTCCTGGCCTTCGGCCTGTTCCAGAAGGTAAAGGGCAACGCGCTGGACGGCGGTATTGAGTCGGTCGTTGGCGATGCAGTCCATAGTTTCCTGAAGCTGGCCCGCAAGCGAGCCGGCGATGGCGCGCGCCAGCATGCCGTCATCGGCAAGGCTCGCATTGCGCACGCGGTTGATGTCATAGCGCGCCAGCATCGCCTTGTCGGCGGCCTGGGCGTGATATTCGTAGGTGTCGCCGCCGAAGATCAGTTCGTCGGCAAAGCTGTCTCCCGGGCCGCAGACGCGGATATCGGCCTCGCGGCCTTCGCTGTTCTGCCGGAAGAGGCGCACATAGCCGGAAAGCACGCTGTAGAAATGAGTTGCCGGATCGCCCTGACGGAATACCACGTCGCGCGGGTAGCAATTGGCGAAGGTCGCGCATTCCATCAGCTTGTTCATGGTCGCCATATCCATGCTTGCCGTCAGCTTGGTTTCGACAAAAAGCGTTTTTTTGCGCTCGTTCAGCAAGAGGGTCCTGTTCACTGTCCGTCTCCTGTCCCGGCCCCGCGGCGACCGGGCTTTTTGCCTGTCCAGATCTGCAACACGACCGGTGCACGCCGCAATGTCGCCGGTTGCCCGCGCCAGAACCCGTTTCCTTTTCCCAGACAAAACCGGTTCTTCGCGTCAAGTCTCTGACTGTCGCAGGCAATACAGACCATCCGCATCGCCTGTCCTGCGGCCAGGCCGTCTCATCGGTTTGGGAGGGATGAGGAGGCCTTCTGCCGGAATGAAACCTAGAAGCAGAAGCGGCGCGGGGTATTGATTTCAATCAACTGAAAGCCGGAAATTTTGACGTTTGCGGCGCGGCCCGAAGCCAGGCGTGGCAAATGGCAAAAGGGCCGGTTTGAACCCGGCCCCTGAGCGAAACGATTTAAAGAGAATCGCGTTTTCCGCTAGCGGAATGTTTCCGCTTGCCAATCCGGAATGGTCAGGCCATGCCGTGTCTTCCGTAGCCGTCGCGGTTGTTCTCGATCTCGTCGAGCCGCTCTTCGAGTTTGGCAATTTTGGCGCGGTTGGCTTCGCTGAGGCGCCCCGCTTCCTCGGTGGTGTAGACATGATCGTCGGGATCGCGCCGGCCGATGAAGCGGCTGAACGCCCATCTGAGCAATCCGGCGATATCGTCCATGATCATGAAGAAGGCCGGCACCACCAGCAGGCTCAACACGGTCGAGACGATGATGCCGCCGATCACCGCCGTTGCCATCGGCGCCCGGAAGGCGGAGCCTTCGCCGACGCCAAGGGCGGCCGGCAGCATGCCCGCCGACATGGCGATCGAGGTCATGATGATCGGCCGCGCGCGCTTGCGCCCGGCCTCGACCAGAGCGGCGCGCCGCTCCATGCCGTGCCAGATCGCCTCCTTGGCAAAGTCCACGAGCAGGATGGCGTTCTTGGTGACGATGCCCATCAGCATCAGCAAGCCGATCATCACCGGCATCGACACCGGCTCGTCCGTCAGGATCAGCGCGATCGCCACGCCCCCGAGCGCCAGCGGCAGCGAGAACAGGATGGTGAAGGGCTGGATCACGTCCTTGAACAGCAGGATCAGCACCGCCAGCACCAGGAAAAGCCCAAGCAGCATCGCGTTGATGAAGCTCTGTTGCATCTCGGCAAGGATTTTGGCATCGCCGCTCTCGGCAAGCGTCACCGTTTCCGGGATTTCGGTATTCTCGACGATTTCGCGGAAGCGCGCGGTTGCCGGATCGAGCGCCACGCCCTGCGGCAGGTTGGCGCCGATGGTGACAACGCGATGGCGGTCATATCGGTCGACCGTGGCGACGCCCTCCGTGTAGTTGACGTCCGCGACCACCGACAGCGGCACCATTCCGCCGCTGGCGGTCTGAACCTTAAGGTTGCGGATCGCCGAAAGATCGCGACGCAGTTCGAGATCCGTGCGCACCCGGATCGGGATCAGCCGGTTGTCGAGCGAGATTTTCGGCAGGTTGGCGTCGACGTCGCCGACGGTCGAGACCCGCACGGTCTCCGCGATCGCGGCCGGCGTCACGCCAAGCCGTGCGGCAATCTCCTTTTTCGGGTGGATCTGCAGTTCGGGCCGCGGAAGCGCCCCTTCCGAGGATACCTTGTCCAGCATCGGATCGGCGCGCAGCTTCGATTCCAGAATGGCGACAGCCTGCTGCAGGTCTTCCTCGTTGTCGGAGAGGAAGTTGAACTGGATGTCGCGCTGCCCGCGGTCGTTCAGCTTGGTAATGCGCAGGTCGGGAATGTCTGAAAGCGCCGCCAGCACCTCCTGCTCGATCTGCCATTGCGGTATGGTGCGTCCCTGCGGCTCGAGCTTCGGCAGATATTGCCCGATCAGCGGGATGCCGCCGATCAGATCGTTGACGATCGCCTCGGACAGGGAGTGCGCAAGGTTTTCGAGCGTGACCGTCACTGTCGCGCGGCGATATTCGAGATCGCCGAGCGGCGAGGAACCGCCCAGCACGGTGACGCTTTCCACGCCCTCGAAGCCTTCGATCCGCTTGGCCACCAGCCGGGTCATCGCCTCGGTATCGGAAAGCTGGGCGTTTGGCGGCAGTTCGACGGAAAGCACGATGCGCGAGGCATCCTCCGGCGGCATGAAGCTGCCGGGGATCTTCGACATGAAAAACAGTGAGACGGCAAGAACACCGAGCGCGGCCAGAAGCGTCAAATAGCGGAACCGCGTGGTCCAGCGCACGGCCGCCGTATAGCCCCGCATCGCCCGGCCGTCATTGGCTTCGCTGTCTTCCTTCGCCTTGTGCTTTGCGGGCTTCAGCATATAGGCGGCCATGACCGGGGTGATCAGGCGGGCAACCACCAGCGAGAAGAACACGGCAAAGGCCACTGTCAGGCCGAACTGGATGAAGTACTGCCCCGGAATGCCCGGCATGAAGGAGACTGGCGCGAACACGGCGATGATGGTGAAGCTCGTCGCGATCACCGCAAGGCCGATCTCGTCGGCGGCATCAAGCGCCGCGCGGTAGGGCGTCTTGCCCATGCCGATATGCCGCTCGATGTTCTCCACTTCCACGATCGCGTCGTCGACAAGAATACCGGTCGCCAGCGTCAGCGAGATCAGGCTCACGAGATTGAGCGAGAAGCCGAGCAGGTCCATGATCCAGAAGGTCGGGATCACCGAGAAGGGCAAGGCCACGGCGGCAATCAGCGTCGCCCGCCAGTTGTGCAGGAACAGGAACACGACGATGATGGCGAGGATCGCGCCTTCATAGAGCGTATCGAGGGCTGCGGTGTAATTGCCCTTGGTGAAGTAGACAGCGTCATCGATCAGATCGATGGAGACATCCGGGTTTTCGGCCCGGACCTCGTCCAGCGCCTCGGCCACCGCATCGGCCACGGTCACCTCGCTGGCGCCCTTGGAGCGGAACACGCCGAAGGAGACGACCGGGTTGCCGTCATGGCGGGCGAAGGTGCGCGGCTCCTCATAGGTGTCGGTCACCGTGCCGAGGTCGGAAAGCCGGGCAAAGCGGCCATTGCCGAGCGCGATCATCGTGTTGGCGAGATCGGAGACGCTACGGGCGTCGCCGAGCGTGCGGATGGCCTGTTCGGCGCCGGCCACCTGGCCGCGGCCCGAGCCGGTATCGGCATTGGTCTGTCGCAGCTGCGCGTTGACGGCGGAGGCGGTTATGCCGTAGCTCGCCAGCTTGTTCTCATCGAGCGAGACCTGGATTTCCCGGTCGGCCCCGCCGTAGCGGTCAACCCGGCCGACGCCGCGAATGCCCTGCAGCGCCCGCTCGATCGTGTCATCGACGAACCAGGAGAGCTCTTCCAGCGACATATTGGGCGAGGAGACGGCAAAGGTCTGGATCGCCTGTCCCTCGACGTCGATCTTGCGCACCACGGGCTCGTCGGCATTGGCGGGCAGATCGGAGCGGATATTGTCGATCGCGTCCTTGACGTCGCGCAGCGCATCGTCGGGCTTCACTTCCATGCGGAAGAGGACCGAGGTGGTGGAAACGCCGTCGGTGACCGTGGAGTTCAGTTCGTCAACGCCGGAGACGCTGGCGATCGCGTCCTCGATCTTCTTCGTCACCTGCATTTCCAGTTCCGCCGGCGCCGCGCCGCTCTGGGTCACGGTGACAGCGACGACGGGCACGTCGATATTCGGGAAACGGGTGATCGGCATGTCGCGGAACGACTGCAGGCCCATGAACAGGAGCAGGCCGAGAAGCAGGAGCGGCGCGACCGGATTGCGGATGGCCCAGGCTGAAAAATTCATGGTTCAGACCTCAGTTGAGCGGCGCTTCGGCGGCCGGCACGGGGTTGATCCGGTCGCCGGCGCGCACATAGGCGCCGGCCTTGGCCACCACCTGGTCGCCCTCGGCAAGACCGTCGACGATCTCGATCGTGTCGCCGTCCTGGATGCCGGTCCTGACCGTCACGATCTCGACCGTGCCGTCCTTCACCCGGCGCACGGTGGAGCCCTGGCGGTCGATATTGACGGCGGTCATCGGCAGGGCGAGGGTTTCGGCCTCCTCGACAATGATTTCGGCGCTGGCATACATCCCGGGACGCGCGCGGCCGGGGGCGTCGATGGAGATGAAAACGTCGCCGAGCCGGGTGACGGGGTCGACCACGGGCGAGACCAGGCGCACGGCGCCGCTGAGGGCAGGCGCATCGCCGACGAGCGAGATCTCGGCCTTCTGGCCTTCTGTGATCTTCATCATGTTGTCTTCCGGCACTTCGGCGACGAGCTCGATCGCGCCGTCGCGGATCATGGTGAACATCGGCGTCGAGGCGCCCGTGGCGATAGCGCCGATGCGGGCATTCTTGCCGGAAATGATGCCGGAGACCGGCGCCTTGATGTTGGTGCGCTCCAGCCGAAGGTCGATGTCGTCGATCTCGGCCTGCGTCACGTTGATGTCGGCTTCGGCCACGCTGATGGCCTCGCGCGCGGCGGCTGTCGATGCGTCGGCCCTGAGCGCGGTCGTTTCGGCCTGTTCCAGCGCCGAGGTGGAGACAGAGCCATTGTCGGCAAGGCGCTTGGTGCGTTCGAACTGCCGGCGGGCGTCTGTCTGCGCGGCCTGGCTCGCGGTCAGCTGCGCGTTGAGCTGGGCGAGGTTTGCTTCAGCCTTGGCCTTGTTCGCCTGAAGGCTGCTCTTCTGCAGGAGAAGCGTATCGGTTCTGAGGGTCGCAAGCACGTCGCCGGCCTCGACGCGATCGCCGATCTCCGCATTGATGGTCTCGATCGAAAGCCCTTCGACGAGGGGCTGGACATAGATCTCCTCGACAGGCTCGATCGTGCCCGTCGCCCGCACGATCGCTGTCAGCGGCATTACCCTTACATCGGTGACGATGATGGACGGAAGGCTCGATGCCGTTTCGGCGGGGGCGCTGGCCTCTGCGGCGAGCGCGGGCGAAAGCGACAGCGCGAGCAAGGCGGAGGACAGGACGGCGACACGGTACATTTTCGGCATGTCAGTTTTCCTCTATCGGCCGGGAGGAGGCCACAACAATCTGCAGGATCGCCACGCGCCATGGGTCTCGGCGCGCCGGTCAGTGTCCGGTCATCTTTACGCGATCGGGCAACCACCGGTTTTTCGTCGTGAGGCAGTTCGTCACAACT
Source organism: Martelella sp. (assembly GCF_984369615.1). Lineage (NCBI taxonomy): Bacteria > Pseudomonadati > Pseudomonadota > Alphaproteobacteria > Hyphomicrobiales > Aurantimonadaceae > Martelella > Martelella sp. The sequence continues at coordinate 11,512 of NZ_CFHTCS010000108.1, forward strand.
TGGCCCGATTTCAAGTCGGTCATAGGTAGAAAAGGCATAAAATTGAACCGGGTGGTTCGATTATTAGCCAAACTGGTGCAAAAATGCAATACGCGCGGCCCCGAACGGAGCCGCGCGCATCGAACGTCAATCTGGCGTCTGGATTCTAAAGCATGTCCGGACGGAAAGCCGGGCTCCACTTTTCCTGGACGCGCTCTAGTTGGAGAGCGCCGCGTCGGTGATTTCCAGCGTATAGGCGCCTTCCGGCTCTTTGGTGATGACCGGGTCGGACCCGCCGCCGAGCAGAACCTCGACGGTGCGCTGATAGTCGGCCGGGTCGAGCGCGCCGTTGGAGCCGGCCGTCAGCTTGGCGACTTCCGACATCATCCGCTTCTGGTGTTTTTCGGTCTGGGCGCCGGTGTCGTCATATTCGAGCACGATTTCCGCAGCCTCGTCCGGGTTTTCCTCCGCCCATTTCCAGCCCTTCATCGAGGCGCGGACGAATTTGACCATGTCTTCCTTGAACTTCGGATCCTTCAGGTCGTCCTCAAGTACGTAGAGGCCGTCTTCGAGGGTTGCGACGCCCTCATCCTCATATTTGAAGGTGTTGAGCTGATCCTCGGAAATGCCGGCGTCGATCACCTGCCAGTATTCGTTATAGGTCATGGTGGAGATGCAGGCCGCCTGCTTCTGCAACAGCGGGTCGACATTGAAGCCCTGCTTCAGCACCGTCACGCCGTCCTCGCCGCCATCGGTCGGGATGCCGAGATGGGCCATCCACGACAGGAAGGGATATTC
>NZ_CFHTCS010000109.1:0-12219 GCF_984369615.1 Martelella sp.
TCTCTCCAACAAAACCGTTGGGGCCGGCATGATCGACTTCCCGTTGCGCCGCGCGCAGAATGTCCACTGGCAGGCCGTCGAGGTCAACAAGAAGGCGCATGCCGAGCTCAAGGCGCAGAAACCCGCCGTCCTCTGGTTCACCGGCCTTTCCGGCTCCGGTAAGTCGACGGTCGCCAATGCGCTGGAGAAGATCCTGCACGCCAAGGGCAAGCACACCTACATGCTTGACGGCGACAACATCCGCCACGGTCTCAATCGTGACCTGGGCTTTACCGCCGAAGACCGCGTCGAGAATATCCGCCGCGTCGCTGAGGTCGCGCGGCTGATGGCTGACGCCGGCCTGATCGTGCTGGTCTCCTTCATTTCGCCCTTCCGCTCCGAGCGACGGCTGGCGCGCGAGATGATGGATGACGACGAGTTTGTCGAGATCTTCGTCGACACGCCTCTGGAAGTGTGCGCCGAGCGCGATCCGAAGGGCCTGTACAAGAAAGCGCAGGCCGGCGAGATCGATAACTTCACGGGTATTACCTCGCCGTATGAGACGCCGGAGAATCCGGAAGTACATCTCCACACCGTCGGCCACGAGCCGTTCGAGCTGGCGGGCCGTATCGAGGAGTACCTGTCGAAGCTTGAGCAGAAGGACTAAACGCGATGACAGACATGAGTGACGTCTTTCTGGATGCCGCAATCGAGGCCGGCAAAGCGATCATGAGTATCTACGAGAACGGCATTGATGTTTCCTACAAGGACGACGCCTCTCCAGTGACGATTGCCGATGAAAAGGCCGAGGAGATTATCCTCGGCCACCTCGTCAGTGCCTTTCCGGATATTCCCGTGGTCGCCGAGGAATCGGTCGCTGCAGGTCGGGTTCCCGACATCGAAGGTAAAGCCTTCTTTCTGGTCGATCCTCTCGACGGCACCAAGGAATTCATCAACAAGCGCGAGGACTTCACCGTCAATATTGCGCTGATCGAGAATGGTGTTCCGGTTTCCGGTATCGTCTATGCGCCGGCAAAGGGTGTGGCCTACCGTACCACGGGCGATGGCGCCGAAAAGCTTACCCTCAAAGACGACCGCGTGGCCGGCGCCGTTGCTGTATCCTGCCGGGCGGCGGGCCGGGATTTGATTGCCGTCGCCAGTCGTTCCCATAACAGCCCGGAGACCGAGGCCTTCATGAAGAAAATCGGCGTGGCGGATTTCACCTCGGTCGGCTCATCGTTGAAGTTCTGCATCGTGGCGGAAGGTCTCGCCGATGTTTATCCACGCTTCGGCCGAACCATGGAATGGGACACGGCCGCCGGAGATGCCGTGCTGAGGGCAGCCGGCGGCAGAACCGTGGGCCTCAACGACAAGCCCCTGCCCTACGGCAAGACCAGACAGGCCGAAGACAGCGATTTTGCCAATCCGTTTTTCGTCGTGTGGGGGAGTTGAGCCAAGCTGTCGTCGCCGCTATCTGGAGACGGCCGTGGCTGGAACTGCTTTGATCCTGAAGACTACGTCCCGCATCAGCAAGGCAATCTAGGTACATGCAAATGCGAACTGGAACTGACCTCATCTTCATCGTCGGCAACAGCCGCAGCGGAACAACGATGCTCGCCCGTATCCTCGGTCTCAGCAGCGAAATTCATTCTTTCGATGAACTACACTACATTGAACAAATGGTAACGGGGGCTGATTTTTCTTCGACTTTGCCGTTGGAGCGAGAAAAAGCGGTGGCCCTGATGGCCAGTCTTTTGTCAGTCGCTCGTCGAGGGTACTTTGCAAAAAAAACACCCGAAAAGTATATGGGTGAAGCGGCCGAGCTGGTCGATCGCACGACGAACATGACCTACTCGGAAATTCTCCGATCAATGATGCTGGACACGGCGCAGGCTAAGGGAAAAAGGATTGCATGCGAGCAAACTCCCAGAAACGTATTCTATATCCGGGAGATTCTTGAACGCTACCCGCATGCCGCCGTCGTCAATATAATTCGTGATCCGCGGGACGTCGTTCTATCACAGAAGAACAAGTGGAAGCGACGCAGACTTGGCGGAGCCATCCCTCGTTTCGAGGCTTGGCGTTCCTGGATGAACTATCATCCATACACGATTTCACGTATATGGACCATGGCGGTAGGTTCTGCTCTGGGATTTAGGGACAACAGCCGAGTTTTGTCCGTTCGTTATGAAGACCTAGTGAGTGATCCGGAATCAAGCCTTAAGGCCATCGCCGACCACTGTGGCGTCCCCTTTGAGCAAACCTTTCTGGATGTGCCTCAACTTGGTTCCTCTTCAAGAGCAGATCAGGGAACCCGTGGCATCGACAAATCACGCCTGGCCGCATGGAAACAAGGAGGCCTTGGTAAGCCGGAGATTGAAATTTGCGAGCGGCAATGCCGGGAGTTGATGGAGGAGTTTGGCTATGAAGTAAGCGGCATCAAGGCTGATCGTTTCAGCCTTGTACTCATGTATTTACTGGTGCCCGTTAAGCTCTTCGGAGCGCTGTTTTTCAACCTGAGGAGAGTAAGAAACTTACCGTCCTGGATCAGCCAAAGGATGTCGGTGCGGCGGGCCATGACACACTGAGTAGACCCTGGCCGAAACCTAATATGTCGCTTAGAAAGTGCCCAAATGAAGATTCTGATGATTATGTATGCCCGTAGTGTTGGCGGAGCCGAGCTTGAGTTCCTCGAGCTAGCTGAATGGCTCTCCAAAACGCATACAGTCAAGATCATTGCATTCGGCGGCGACGCGGCCGTCAAGCACGCAGGTGTCTATGGCAATATACCATGCGAGGTTTACTCCTTTGGCAACAGCAAGTTTCAGATCGCCAAGTGTTTTGCAACTGCTTTGACACGTAATATTGGAGAACCTGCAGACGCGATAATTACAACGGCTTTCCTACCCAACGTCCTTTCAAGTATTTTGAGCCGCTTCAATGGCGCGGGGACCATCTCCCTCCAGACAGTATCAAAAACGATGCGCTTTCCCGCGATCGATAGAATGACGCTGCGTTCACTCGACGCTCTTATTGCGGGCAGCAATGATATCAGGCAATACCTGCTGAACCACGGTCAGAGGGACGAGAATATACACGTTGTCAACAATTGGGTTGATCTGTTGAACCGATCGCCCTCGCGCGCTATCGAGGAGACGCGCCAACTGCTCGGACTTGCCGACGATGACGTGCTGATCGGGTGCATGGGGCGCTTCCATCATCAGAAGGGCCAGGAGTTTCTGATTGCCGCCTATCTTCAACTCGAACAAACGCATCCTAACCTGCGTCTGATGCTGGTGGGCGGCGGAGAAAAAGAGAAAGAGTTCAAAGAACTCGCTTCGAAAGCACAGAGAGAAGTTATATTCCCCGGGCTCGTCAAGGGCGAAGAGTATAATAATCTGTTTTCGGCCATCGACGTATATGTGCAACCTTCACGCTTCGAAGGCCTACCCAGAACCCTCGTCGACGCCATGTACCTCAAGAAGCCGATTGTTGCGTCCGCGGTTAACGGGAACCTGGACGCGATCAGCGACAACGTGAATGGACTTACGGTTCCGGCAGAAGATTCCGAGGCAATTGCAAGGGCTATTTCCGAACTCATATCAAATCCATCTCTGGCCTCCGCCCTCTCGGAGCGAGCCCACAATGACGCCGTTGAACAGTTTGGGATGGAAGTACAGATGAAAAAGATTGAGAAGATAATTGACACAATCATCGCGTAAATTTAGCGCCACGCAAATTCGCCGCGTCTAGTTGTGAAATGATGCATGCTTCATGTGCGAGCTTTTTTGCATTATACGCTCTGTTATGACTGAATATAAAACCTAGGCAGAGAATTGGAAAAGTGAACTTGAATTTGGCTTCGACATGACCAGCAAATCCCTCCGAGCTACGTCGGGAAATTTTCAGGCATTTCTCATTGGATTTTCTATTTTTCTTTGGGTGATAAACGTCAATGAGATAGCCCAATTCGTATCCTTAATTCAAGTAGCCGCTTTTTTTCAAAATTCTAAACTATCTGCGAATAAATACACGATTCTTGCGATAATTTTGCTATGTATTATAGTAATTGGAAATCTATATATAGGAAACTATCCTGACCTAATAGCACGTGGCTTTATAAAGGCTATAATTCTAGTACTCTTTGCATCAACTCTTTCGCGCTTCCTCAGGAAAGCAAATCGGCAAGAACTTGACATAATTAGGTATTCTCTGTGGCTTTCACTTTTTGCCTCTCTCATATATACCGGCTACGATTTATGGTACTTACCGCAGTTCATGACTTTTCTCTTTGTTTTTCTCATCGAGGAACTCAATAGAGTAAAATACAGACGCTCAATTCTTCATATTTTCTCCATAGTAATACTTTTTACGTCGCTAAAAAAGCAAATAATTGCAATTGTAATTTTGTTAAAAATAATCATGAGACCTAGCAGGGGTCTATTCTTTGCTTTGGCGGGTTTGATTCTGATATCCATCGCACCTTTTGTTTGGCGCACTGTAGCGCCGAGTTCGGCCGAATTTCTCGAACGCAGAGCATCTTCTTTTCTGTCTGAGCGATTTCTGAAGCCTAACCCTTATGGCAACATGCGTCTTTATTTGGTAGTAGAATACGCTCCTACTGTACTGTCCAAGAATTGGCTATTCGGCTATGGCCTGGAAAGGTACGGTTCCTACTCGGCACTTGGGAGCGGGCGAGATATCGAGCGATCTGTACTTGACATGGACGATTTTATCTCAAGGGACTTTAATTCCACGTCTCGTTTTGGGTCCGTTAGCGCGGATGTAGGCCTTTTGACAATCTGGATGCAGATGGGCGTGTCGGGTTTATTACTTTACGCCTTTCTTGTCCGAAGTGTCTGTCGAAATACTGTTGGTTTTCTAAAGACTGTTCTGATTTCTTTACCTTTCATGGCCGGTGGAGCCGCAATCTCTTCGGTAGGTTTCATCTTCCTCATTTCGACAATTTCAGCATTTCTGGATTTGAAAGTAAGCAAACGCGCTTAGTGTTTCGTATACTAGCCATTTAAGTGGATTCATGATGATAAAGACAAAAAGTGTGGGCATGAGGCACTTTCGTGAAGTAGCTATTGGAGCGGCGTCGGCCTTTCTTCTGCGTGGTGCAGGTGCAGGCCTAGCTTTCCTTTTAAACGTCGTAATCGCACGGCTGTTGGGCGCGCACGGGGCTGGTCTGTATTTTATGTCGTTGTCCACCGTCATCATATTGTCGGTGGTTGCGCGCATGGGCGTTGATGTCTCCTCGCTTCGCCACATCTCCCGCGCCATGGTCAATCAACGATGGTCTGAGATCGTAGGCTACCAGCGTTGGAGCATGTGGCTGGTCACTTCCAGCAGCTCAGTTCTTGCAATAACAGTTGCTGTTGCTGCCCCCCTGATCGCTGTTCACGTTTTCGGAGAGCCCGAGCTCGCCGTGCCGCTTGCTATCATGAGCCTCGCAACCGTAAGTTTCTCACTGCTGACACTGATATCGGAGAACCTCAAGGCCGCCAAGCGATTGAAGCCGGCCATGCTTGTCTCGTCCGTGCTTTATCCCTTCGCGGCTTTGATCCTGATCTGGCCGATGACCAGGCAGTTTGGTGTTTCAGGAGCAAATATTACCTACGTTGTTTCGACTGCGCTGGTCGCGGCCTTTGGTATCATTACCTGGAACAGAACTCCGGAATTCTCCGGCGTCACGCCTTTGCGTCCCGACCTCAGGCAACTCTTCAAGACAGCGATGCCGATCTGGGCGCTTACTTTCGTGCAGCAGGCGATCATTCCTTGGGCGCCTCTGCAGATTCTCGGCATGCTCGGAACTCCTTCGGACGTCGGCGTCTTTGGTGCGGCAACCCGTGTTTCAATGCTCATCTTGTTCTTTCTTGTCGCCATGGATTCCGCAATCATTCCCAAATTTGCTGAATTCATAGAGCGCGACGACATGGAATCGCTCCAAAGAGTGGGGCAGAATGCAACCACAATGACAGCATTTCTGGCGGTTCCGGTCATGCTAACTTTTATTCTCGGCGGCGGAGCCATCATGTCGGTTTTTGGTCCCGAGTTCGCGCGCGGTGGTACGGCACTGGCAATCCTTGCAGTGGGTCAGGCTGTCAATCTTGTTACAGGTAGTGTCGGCTACTTGCTCATTATCAAGGGCCACGAGAGTGTGGTAAGAAATTGCGCCATCATCGGCGGATGCGTCACCGTCGGCCTCTCGTTCGCACTTATCCCGTCACTCGGAATTGCAGGAGCTGCCACAGCATCGGCGCTTTCGATTGCGGTATCGAACATCTGCCTTACAATCCAGCTCTGGAGAAAGATGAGGATCGTAATCCTGCCGAACCTTAGATCGTTCAAACACCGGTAGAATGACCTAACTTCCTATACTGCATACTTTTTTAGTTCAGGGGGCATTTTGATGATAGCGCAGATCGATTCCAACATGGTGCGGAAAAGACCAGGCTCACTTTTTGGCAGGCTATGCGCCTATTTCCTTTTCGAAGGCCGTCCGATCACCACGAAAGGGCAATGGATCAATCCTCTCGTGTTTTCAATGTACAGGCTCGCTCAACATGTGCCGACACCCCGCAAGGTCGATGCCCCGGTCTTCATCGTTGGGACGGGCCGCTCCGGCACCACGCTACTTGGAAAGCTGTTTGCCCTGCACAAGGATGTTCAGTTCTTGAACGAGCCGAAGGCGTTGTGGCATTTCGCTCATGGCGAAGAGGACATAATTGGAAGCTACGCCGATCGTGCCGGGAAAGTTCGGCTCGATATCCCTTCTGATCTCGAAACACTGGCGCAGAAGATCAGCAATGTCTACGGGTGGGCAGCCTTTTTCGCCGGCGCAATCCAAGTTGCCGACAAGTACCCCGAACTGATCTATCGGACTGATTTTGTTCAAGCTCTATTTCCCGGTGCCAAGATGGTCGCCATTGTGCGCGACGGCGTGGACACCTGCAATTCGGTGACCCTCTGGTCCAAGCGTAAGGGCACTGAGACCGAAGGGGGGCGTACTGATGACTGGTGGGGACGCGACGGACGCAAATGGCGTTGTCTGGTTGACGAGTTAATCCCTGAAAATTCGGATCTGGCACCGTTGCAGCAGATGTTGTTCGACGACCCGCGTCACGAGGACCGGTCTGCGGTCGAGTGGATCCTTTCCATGCGGGAGGTTCAGAAACAGGTCAGGGCCCACCCAGACAGCATTATTTCAATAAAATATGAGGATCTGTGCGCTGACCCTGAGACACTGCTAGCCAGGATATTCGACTTTTGTGGACTCGATACTGATCGGTCTGTGATCGACTACGCGAAGGTTTCGCTCGAAAAGGCCGTACAGCCGAAACCGCTTGCTCTTCACCCCGAGCTGATCGCCCCGTTCTGCAATACGCTGCGCGAGCTTGGTTACGAAGATAGTGTATCACGCGTCGTTGAATTTGATGAAAAGAACGGCTAGGTTGATCCCACATTGTTTGATTTTCTTTTATTTGCTTTGCTGGATTATTTTAATGGAATTTGTATCGCTCGCAATTCCCGACGTCGTCCTTCTCACGCCGAAGCGGTTTTCCGATGATCGTGGCTATTTCTCCGAGACTTTCCGGGAGAGCTGGTTTCGCAAGAATGTTGCCGATGTGGGTTTCGTGCAAGAGAACCAGTCTTTGTCCGTCACGCGGGGCACGCTGAGGGGAATTCATTTTCAGGCTCCCGGCTGCCCGCAGGGCAAGCTTGTACGTTGTCTTTCTGGCTCGCTTCTGGATGTCGCTGTGGATCTGAGGCGCGGTTCGCCGACCTATGGCAAATGGGTTTCAGCGAAGCTAACGGCGGAAAATGGGTGCCAGCTCTGGATACCGGTCGGCTTCGGCCATGGCTTCTGCACATTGTTGCCCGAGACGATCGTCGCCTACAAGGTTACTGACTATTACAGTCCCGCCGATGATCGCGGCCTGGCCTATGGTGATCCGGATCTCGGTATCGACTGGCCTTTTTCCGCTGACAGCCTAGTCTTGTCCGAAAAGGACAGGAAGCATCCGACATTGCGGGAATTGCCGGACTATTTTCTATATTCAGCCTAGAGGGATATTTTAGATGCGTGTTTTTGTGACCGGGGGAGCCGGTTTTATCGGGTCCGCGCTTGTCCGTCATCTGGTCAAGGACGTCGGAGCCGAGGTACTCAATATCGACAAGCTCACCTATGCGGGCAATCTGCAATCGCTGAAAGTGATCGAGAATGCCCCAAACTACCAGTTTCTGAAGGGGGATATCTGCGACCAGGCGGCGATGGCGGAGGCGATCGAGGGGTTTCAGCCCGACCGGATCATGCATCTTGCCGCCGAAAGCCATGTCGACCGTTCGATTACCGGGGCTGACGCCTTTATTCAGACGAACGTCGTGGGCACCTTTTCCCTGCTCCAGGCGGCACGGCAATACTGGGACAAGCTCGAGGGAGAGGCGAAGGACAATTTCCGGTTTCTCCATGTCTCGACTGACGAAGTCTACGGCACCCTGGGCGATGACGGGCTGTTCGAGGAGACAACGCCCTACGATCCCTCCTCACCCTATTCCGCCTCCAAAGCGTCAAGCGACCACCTCGCGCTCGCCTGGCAAAGGACCTTCGGGCTGCCGGTCGTCGTTTCAAACTGCTCCAATAATTATGGACCCTATCATTTCCCGGAAAAGCTCATTCCGTTGGTGATCCTCAACGCGCTCGAGAGCAAGCCGCTGCCGATCTACGGCAAGGGGGAGAATATCCGCGACTGGCTCTTCGTCGAGGATCATGCGCGCGCCCTCCACCTCATCGCATCGCAAGGGCGGGTCGGCGAGAAATACAATGTCGGCGGACGCAACGAGCGCCGTAATATCGACGTTGTCACCCGCATATGCGAAATTCTCGACCGGTACCATCCCAAGGGCGCGCCCCACGATCAGCTGATCACCTACGTGACCGACCGTCCCGGTCACGACGCCCGCTACGCCATAGACGCCACCAAGTTAGAAACCGAGCTCGGCTGGAAAGCGCAGGAGAACTTCGACACCGGTATTGACAAAACGGTCGTCTGGTACCTGGAAAACGAATGGTGGTGGAGACCACTGCGCGATGGCGTCTACGCCGGAAACCGCCTCGGCATTCTCAACAAGGGGTGAGACATGAGGATCGCTGTTTCTGGAAAAAACGGCCAGATTGCCCGATCAATGCGGGAGGCTGCCGGATCTGACTGCGAGGTCGTTCTGGTGGGCCGTCCGGAATTCGACCTCGGACAGCAAGAAAGCATTGAGCCGGCGTTTATTGCGGCTCGACCGGATGTAATTGTCTCGGCCGCGGCCTATACAGCGGTCGACGATGCCGAGGGCGAGCCGGATCGCGCTTTCGCACTGAACGGCGAAGGCGCGGGGGAAGTCGCGCGGGTCGCCGATATGTTGAACATTCCTGTGCTGCATATCTCGACCGACTATGTTTTCGACGGATCGAAGGACGCGCCTTACCAGGAGGATGACGCCACCAACCCCCTCTCCGTTTACGGGGCGAGCAAGCTACGCGGCGAGGAACTGGTGAGGCAAAATGCGCCCAACAGTGTGATCCTGCGCACGGCCTGGGTCTATTCGCCGTTCGGCACGAATTTCGTTGCTACCATGCTGCGCCTTGCAGAGACACGCTCCGCGCTCGGCGTGGTTGCCGATCAGAAAGGCTGCCCGACCTCCGCGCTCGATATTGCCCAGGCCGTTCTGATAATCGCGGCGCGGCTCAACGCCGATGATGACCCGCGTCTTCGCGGCATTTTCAACCTGACCGGAAGCGGAGAAGCGGTCTGGGCCGATTTCGCTGAGTTGATTTTCGACGAATACAACCTGCGCACGGGAAAGGCCGTGAGAGTGAACCGCATTTCGACCACGGAGTATCCGACCCGCGCGACGCGGCCGGCGAATTCGCGCCTAGCTGGCGACAAGCTAAAACATGTTTACGGGATCTCACTTCCCGACTGGCGGGTTTCCGCCCGGGCGGTCGTCGGCCGCCTGCTAGATCAGACAATTTAGGAGATTATCATGAAGGGCATTATTCTTGCCGGTGGCAGTGGTACCCGGCTTCATCCGATGACGATCGCAACATCCAAACAGATGATGCCGATCTATGACAAGCCAATGATCTATTACCCGATCGCGGTGCAGATGCTGGCCGGCATCCGGGATATCCTGATCATCACCACGCCGCACGACAGCGCCCTGTTCCAAAAGCTCCTCGGTGACGGTTCGCAGTGGGGGCTCAATTTCGAGTATTGCGTGCAGCCCAGCCCCGACGGGCTCGCCCAAGCTTTCATCCTCGGCGCGGATTTTGTCGGCAACGACAACGTGAGCCTCATTCTCGGCGACAATATCTTCTACGGTCACGGGCTGCCTGACCTGCTGGAAAGCGCCGCATCCCGAGAGGTCGGCGCATCCGTCTTCGCCTACCATGTCAGCGACCCCGAACGGTACGGCATCGTCGAATTCGACAAATCCTCAAAAGCCGTTTCGCTCGAGGAAAAGCCGACCAAGCCGAAGTCGAATTGGGCGGTAACGGGCCTTTATTTTTACGACAACGATGTCATCGATATCGCAGCCGATCTGAAGCCCAGTCCGCGCGGCGAGCTGGAAATCACCGACGTCAACACGGCCTATTTGGAAAAGGGCAAGCTGAATGTCGAACTGATGGGGCGCGGTTTTGCCTGGCTCGATACGGGCACGCCCGACAGCATGACCGAAGCCAGCGAGTTCATCAAGGTTCTTGAAAAGCGGCAGGGTTTCAAGGTGGCCTGCCCCGAGGAGGTCGCCTATCGCAAAGGCTTCATCGATCGGAACCAGCTTGCTGTCCTAGGGGCAAAGCTGGGCAAGAGCGCCTATGGAAAGTACCTCCTCCAGATTGCTGACACGGAATAATGAGCGTGACGGAAAAGCGTCTGAACATTCTTGGTATTAGAGGCTTACCAGCCGCCCACGGTGGCTTCGAGACCTTTGCCCACCATTTTTCCCTCTGGCTGAAGGATCAAGGCTGGGAGGTCTTTGTCTATTGCCAGCATGATTCAAACGATGAGACGGCGCCGCCGGATGGCACGATCGATGAGTGGCAGGGCATTCACCTTATCAACCTGACAAGTTCCGGCTCCGGGCCCGCCTCGACTATCAAGTTCGATCTCAAGGCAACCCGGCACGTGCTTCGTCAGCCTGGGATCGATCTCGTGCTCGGCTACAACACAGCGGTATTCGCCATCCTCCAGCGTCTCAAGGGGCGCAAGGTCATCATGAATATGGATGGCATCGAGTGGAAGCGTGACAAATGGGGGCCGGCCGCCAAAGCCTGGTTCTATGTCAACGAGCTTGTCGGCAGCCATGTCTGCACGCTTCCGGTGGCGGATCACCCCGAGATTGCCAAACATCTCGAGCGCCATGGCACGAAAGGCGTGCGCGTCATACCCTATGGCTCTGCCGCAATTACCGACGCGCCAGCCACACAGCTGGAACCCTATGGGCTGGAACCCGGTCGCTATATGATCTCGATCGCCAGGATTGAGCCGGAGAACTCTATTCTGGAAATCGTCGAGACGTTCTCAGAAGAACCGCGCGAGACAAAGCTGGTCGTACTCGGGAACTTCCGCGATGACAATGAATATCACCGGCGCGTGAGGCAGGCCGCCTCACCCGACGTGGTTTTCCCGGGCGCCATTTATGACACCGAGACGGTTTCCGCTCTGCGTTATCACTGCAGGGCCTATCTCCACGGACACCAGGTCGGCGGTACGAATCCCTCTCTCGTTGAAGCTCTCGGCGCAGGCAATGCTATCATCGCCCACGACAACCGGTTCAATCGTTGGGTAACGCGCGACGGACAGTTTTATTTCAGTACGAAACAGCAATTGAAGAAAATTATCGCAGATATGATCGCGAGCGACCAGTTGGTGACCGAAGCACAGGCGAGAGCACGGATAGCCCATTCGGAGAGCTTTACGTTCGAAACGATCCATCGGTCTTATCTCGCGGCGCTCGAATCCGTTTTTTGACGCCTAACTTTTACTGCCGGTAAACATCAAACGATAGATCGGCGCGCTTCTAGGTATGTGTCTCGGGGTACCCGAACATGATACCTGCATATTTGCAGGGAGAAGAAAATGAACATAGTCATCATCGGTGGAAGTGGCTTCGTCGGTCGTCATTTTGTAGAAGCAGTGCTGGCCGGCGGACACGCCGTAACCGTGGTCGGCCGATCGGCTCTTG
>NZ_CFHTCS010000110.1:0-12206 GCF_984369615.1 Martelella sp.
GGGTCTCCTCAAAGAGCAGTTACCACGCCACAGCACAAAAATCAGGACAGTCCCCAGAACGGCGCCGAGAACATTGCGTGCCTGAATGTTGTCGCGATTTCCGTCAGCAAAGCGTTGCTCTGGCATTCGGTCGAAGTCCGGGCTCGCGATCAGGTCTACAGCCTAAATTGTCTTGGAGAAGAGGCTGCCACCCGGTTGGCGGCCGATCTCTATAGTTTCATCAACAGCTACCTCTTCGATCTGATCAGCTCCGATACCGAGCATCTGAACGCGGTGGATACGAAACTGATGGCTATCGTGGAGGGACAAAACCAATATCTCGCCCATGCTGACCTTGCACGGGCTATTGCCAGTGTGGAGAGTCAAGCCGCCGCGGCACTTTCGCACCCCCTGTTCGATCCGGAATTGATGACAGCCACCGTGAAAGCGACGCTTCCCCGATCGCTCGCCTTCATCACCGATCCTGCTGTCCGCCACAGATACAACGATGCGTTTGTCTCGGCCGAGCTGGCGAGATACCGATCGTTCTTCGACGACCTGGACGGCCGGTCGTTGTCCGATCAGCAACGCGAAGCTTGCATTCGACTGGAGGACAACAACCTTCTTGTCGCCTCCGCTGGATCGGGCAAGTCCGCCACGATGGTCGGCAAGGTCGCCTATGTCCTCGACAAGAAGCTTTACCGCCCGGAAGATATTCTTGTGCTCGCTTTCAACAAGGACGCGGCCCACGAACTGAAGGAGCGAGTAGCCCGGCAGCTGGCGGTCGATCCGGACGATCTGAAATGCAAGGTGACCACGTTTCACGCGCTCGGTCTCGGTGTCATTCGGGAAGTCGAAGGACAGCCGCCACAGCTTGTCAACTGGGTTGAGCACCCCGCCGGCGAAGCGAAGGTCATTGAACAGATCATTGACGAGTTGCTGCGGTCGGATCCGGAGTTCTCCCGGCTCTGGGTCAATCTCCTCGTCCTTCATCCCAAGGCGGATATTCCGGCAGAAGTGTTCGATTCCAAGGCGGACTATGATCGGTACCTCTCAGCACGTCGACGAAAAGGTAATGCGACCATTGGCACAATGGCTGGCATCTATGTGAAATCACTTCAGGAACAGACGATCGTCAATTGGCTCTGGTTGCAGTCCGTCGAATTCGAATACGAGCGTCAGATCCCCATCGAAGAGGATAATGGCGGGATCCGACATCTGCATCCGGACTTCCACTACCCTGCCAGCAATACCATCCATGAGCACCTCGCCATCAATGCGGACGGTTCCTCCCCGTTCGACAACTACATTACCCATGCCGAGCATAAGATGACCGCCTACCGCAACGCCGGCATCGACGTATTTCAGACAACGTCGGCGCAAGCACGCGACGGATCGCTGCTCGCAACCCTACAGGCAGAAATCACGAAACGAGGCATTCCACTCCAACAAAAAAGCTACACGGCAATCGTCAAAGGTCTCGAGCCAGTGGTCATCAAGCACTATCACAAGCTGACAGCGGTCTGTATCAAGCACATCCGGGCTAGCCACCTCACCCTGGACATGCTGCTTGAGCGAGCCAAATCGCTCCATGACCGGACCCGTGCCCGAGAATTTGCTCAGGTGATCTGGAAGATCACCGAATCCTATTCACGGAAGCTGGACCAGGCTAAACGCATCGACTTCGACTCGATGATCGCGAACGCCACACATCTCGTGGAGACGGGGCAATACCGGAGCCCCTACTCGCTGATCCTTGTCGATGAGTTCCAGGATGTATCGGAGCCACGCGCGAATCTGATCAAGGCGCTGAAACACCAGAAGCCGTTCACGAAAATCTTTGCCGTTGGTGACGACTGGCAATCGATCTATCGTTTTGCCGGTTCTGACATTACCATTTTCACGCAGTTCGAGGCAAACTTCGGAGCGAGCTGGCAAGGTCGACTGGAGCAAACGTACCGTTGCAATCAGCTCATAGCGGAGACGGCCGCCAGCTTCGTTCAGCGAAACTCGGCTCAGCTGAAGAAGTCGGTACGCTCGACGCGACCAGCCATCCCACGATCGATCCGGGTCATTCCGATCAGTGGTGAAGGGAGCAAGCCGGAATTCGGCGAGGCGTGTCACCAGCTCTTGCAACGGCTAAATTCGTTCCTGGGTGGGATTTCGGGGCAATGGCGGACAAAGGGGCGCGAAAAGCTCAACGTCATGGTCCTATGGCGCTATAACCAGCTCGATCCGTTCAAGGGTACACCGCCAAAATTCGAAAATATCGAGGTTTCCGGACTGTCGTTCCATCGCGCCAAAGGACTCGAGGCCGACTACACAATCCTGCTCGATGTCAGCGAAGGCGACTACGGCGTGCCGAGCCGGATCGAGGACGACGAACTTCTCAATCTGGTCATGCCACGACCAGAAAGCTTCGAGTTTGCCGAAGAGCGTCGCCTTTTCTATGTCGCATTGACTCGGGCAAGCCGCGGCGTGTTTTTGCTCACGAATAGCCGGGAGCCTTCTCGATATATCCGCGAACTTTCCGACATTGCCGGCGAAGATTTGCGATTTGAATCGATCGATGGCGATCCCCTGCATCAATGTCCCAAATGCCGGGTTGGCCAGTTGGTCGAAAGGAATGGCCGCGGTAACAGCCGGTTTCTGGGATGCAATCAGTATCCAGAATGCGAGCACACTGCACAGTTGCGCTGAACCGTCTAGGGCGATCCGAGTCCGTTACGCCGAGGGAGCATCAAACTTCTCACGTCACTTTTCAGTTGACACAAATAGTCAATTCAGAATTGACAAATTGATTTATTTGTAAAGTTTCATTCGCACCTGCTTTAATTTTGTGGCATAACGTCAAACATGAATGGACAACCAGAGACAAAGCTAAAGCAACTTCTCCAGCAAGTCCCCCCCGGCTTCCTGGTAGACTCGAAATGGATGGCCCGCCATGCCATCTCGCGACAATCCGTGTCTGGCTATATCAAGCAGGGCTGGCTCGAGCCAGTCATGTCGGGCGTGTACCGCCGCCCATTCTCCTCAGATACCAATCCAGAAGCTGTCGGTGGCTGGAAGATACCCCTGCTCTCAGCCGTCTGGCTCATGCGGCATGAGTTCCATGTCGGCGGGGCGAGCTCCCTCTCCTTGCGGGGACATGCTCATTACCTCTCGTTCAGCCGCGAACTTACCCTCTATCTCTATGGATCCGATATCCCGACATGGCTATCGAAGCTGCGGACGGACGCCGACGTGAAGACCAGGAGTAACGTCCTGTTCGGCGAAGGGGCGACCGGCGTCGAAAACGCGGATTTCGACCTTTCCAACGACGATGATCCAGAGCTGGCACAAAGCCCATGGCGCTGGCCAATGCCGATGTCCTCACCCGAGCGCGCGATCCTCGAAATGCTAGACGAAGTCCCAAAGGGCGAAAGCTACCACAAGGTGGACGTGGCGTTCGAGAGCCTTGCCAATCTGCGCCCGAGATTATTGACGACGCTCCTTACCCTGTGCCGAAGCGTCAAAACCAAGCGCCTCTTCTTCGTGTTTGCTGACAAGCACAATCATGCCTGGCGCCGGCACATCGACGTCTCCTCTGTCGATCTCGGAAAGGGCGACCGGGCGCTGACACCGGGCGGCCGGCTGCACCCCATCTATCGCATCACAGTCCCGAATGACTTGATGCCAAAGGAGGCCCAGTATGGCCCGTGACCAATACATGCGCCAGGTCGACCTTTTGGTGCGGACCCTTCCATTCATCGCCCGCCACGAGGCCTTCGCCCTGAAGGGTGGAACGGCAATCAACCTCTTCTATCGCGACATGCCGCGGCTCTCGGTCGATATCGACCTGACCTATCTGCCGATTGAGGATCGCGAAACGACACTGAAAAATATCGACACGACACTGGAGCACATCCGCGAAGACTTGATGGGCAACCTGCGGGGCGTGAACGTCCAGAGGATCGCCGGCGGCGGCAACAACCACACCCGCCTCCTCGTCCGGCAGGGCATTGCCGAAATCAAGGTCGAGACATCTCCCGTTGCGCGCGGAACTGTCCATCCACCCGAACGCCGACGCGTGAGCGCGGCCGTAGAGGACAATTTCGGCTTCGCCGAAATGCAGGTCGTTTCGTTCGAGGACCTGTTTGGCGGAAAGCTCCATGCGGCGGTAGACCGGCAGCATCCGCGTGATCTGTTCGACGTAAAACTGCTCTATGAAAACGAGGGGCTGAGCGACGCGTTGTTTCGAACATTTCTGATTTACGTTGGCAGTTCCGGCCGCCCGCCGCACGAGTTGGTCAGGCCTTCGCTCGCAACGCTAGACGAGGCCTTCGTCAAGGAGTTCGAGGGGATGACGATCGAGCCAGTCGGCCTCGACGATCTGAAGGCAGCGAGGAACCGGATGACGGCGGATATCCTCGCAAAGCTTGACGACAACGCGATGCGCTTCCTGCTGTCACTCCACGACGGCGAACCAGATTTCGAAGCCATCGGGTTGCCACAAGCGGCTGATCTGCCGGCCGTTCGTTGGAAGGTTCTCAACCTCGAGAAACTGAGGGCACAGAACCCCGAAAAACATGCCGAGCAACGGCGAGAGATTGAGGGGCTTCAGTCAAAAGAATAAGCACGGGGCACGCGGCGGTTGTCCTGACGAGCCGCGTTCCGCGCGCTGCATTTTCAGATCTTGGTAGCCGTCTGCGCTGTGATGTTTCACCGTGTTGCTCGCCATCAATGATAAACCTCTGACCAACAGGCCGATCCAGAAAAGCTCAAGAGGCATCGTCGCGAGGATTACGGGCTTCGAATCCGACAATACGGCTCTGTACCACGACCAATTCGAATTTTGGCAAAGCTGGAGCCGGTTCCTGACCTTTCGAGGGACTGATGAAACTGACAGCCATTGCAATGGCAAAGGCAAAGACGCCGTTGCGGATCAGGCCGATTGCCAAAGATGCTTCGTTTGCGCGTACCAGGTTGACTGTCTCAAACCCGCAAGCGGCATTCTCCATTGCTTGACGGCCACCCGCTCCGCCTTCAGCAATTATTGCGAGATATTTCGATCCATAGCCATATCGAGGTTTTGGTCTTAAACCCTGGAAGCCGACAAGCGCCCCCCCAAAGAAAGAACAGCATCGATACAAACAGCAATGCCAAAACGATGTACTTTATCGTCGATGGCGCCAAACCATCGACAACAGTCTTCGCCACTGCGCCACCAACAGTCAGAGCAATCGATAGTGTCGCAGTCAACTTTGAAAGTTTATCATCGAGTTCCTTGGCTCTCACCCACTCGCTCTCGATATACTTTTTAAGATCGTCATCACCGAGTTTTCGGATATCAGCAAAAGCCTCGTGCGTTTGCCAAACTTCCATCCTTTTCAGAAGCTTCCGATTAATAGGGTATATCCGGAAGAAATCCGGCAAGAGCGGATTCAGGAAGGTTGACCACGACAAGCGAGTGCCTCCGCAATAGCATTTGAAATCCCTCGACCTCCTCGGTCGAGCCAGCCCCACTCCCCAGTCGGATTTATCTCAATGAACCAATACTGATCTTTCGAAAGAGCCAGATCGATCGCTGCGTATTCCAACCCGAATTGCTCCACCAACTTCAGGCAACGGTCGGCGATTTCTGGGGGAAGAGAATAATCGTGATACTCCAATACCGCCTTCGGTCGAAGCCTCCAGTCGCCTTCGATTGCCGCACCACCGTCTGTCACAGCAACACACCACAACCGCTTTCCGACAATCGTAACTCGAAGATCCGTTTTGGGAGAAAGGACAGCCTGAAATGTCGCAGGGGCTGCTCGCAAGCTTTCGTCGGCGCACTCGCTCCAATCAATGATCGTCGTGTACCCAAAATGCTGTACGTCACCCTCGAACAAAAGAACGGTATCAATGCTCTTTAGTGCAACCTTGTCCCCAATGACGTGCGGAATGTCCGCCAGCGGGTCGTTGGTTATCCTAGTCTTCGGTACCGCGAATCCAAGCATGGCCGCCTTGCGCAACTGCAGTGGCTTGATTTCGCCGTTATAAGTCTCTGTCGGCCGATTGACCCAGACCGCCTGATCGAAGAGCATCATCCCACGCATCAAGGCAGCCCATTGCGACCGTTCCAATTGCTCTGACGGAGACAGCCCTCGCCCAGGCGTATTTCTGAGAAAGGTGGGCTGCCGCCACCAGACCGACCGAAGTCCCGAGCCCACCTGCCATTCTCTCTGGTCATGGCGACAAATCATACTGGCCGCCAAAGGATCAATCGTAATCCCCCACTCGGAAAGCTGCTCGCGGTTAATCCGGAGAAAGGACACGTTCATGTCCGCCAAATGATGACATATACGATCGGTGGACAGATCGGCCAAACTGGAAAAGATCAGCACCTCCACGCGTTCCGCCAGCAAAGTCATTCGCCTTTTTGATCTTCACCGGTCTCGAGATCGTTCTTTTTGGTCTTCATCTCGCTTTCCGGATCAAAGGCGATTAATCCCTCCTGACCGCGCCAGACGCCAGCCACAACGTCATACTCAGCGTCGGAGGGTACGCCACTGCCATTTACCTTGGTTGTCTTCGCTACGCGTTGAAGAATATGCATGCAGAATCCTCTATACTATTGTAGTTGATAGAGATGAAGGTATGCGCCATAGGAAAAATACGCAATCGTGTGGCCTACTTTCAAGCAACTATACATTTAGCCTCCCCTATCTACGCAGGATTCATCGAAAGGCTGGTCCAAGGCAAAATACTGCCGACCTGACCTTCCCGGACACAACCTCGATCATCATTGATACAAATCATTTCGGGGCGCGGAGCAGCGTTTTGGTCGATCCCGCCGCTATCCAGAATACGCAGGTTCAAAATCAGTAGCTGGCGCGTACATCGAGAGAACGATTGCCGGATTTTCCTCGATCCGCGAGTTTCGCTCGTAACCTCGTGCCGCGTTCACGGTCTGCATGGAGATGTTCAGATAGGCATTATACGAATCGTAGGCGACGCGTTTCACTGAAAATCCTGTAGTAAAGGCAGCGGCAAGAAGCATTCCGTTGGAAACATAATTCCCCAAGTATGTGAACAGTCCGAACGCCCGCGACAAGTCTTCGGCACGATGTTTCAAGCCGTAACTCCCAACTTGGCGATTGAACGATTTCGTCCTTTTCTGCCGCGAAAGGAAGATCAGTGCCAACTCGAACTGGTCTGCCGCCCAATCGTCATTGTAGGCTTCGCGTCGTCTGTCCGCAAACAGAGCTTCACGCTCTTCCTTCGGCTTCCGCAACTCATCACGGCCGCCATGCCAGATCGAGTCGAAACCTCGTAGCGTCAGCTCTGGATTCTCATCAAGCACCTTGCGAAGCATTGCCCGAGCCACGGAGCGCGAAAGATATCGGGCGCGCTTTTCGCCATCGATGATGGCAGATACACCTAAAGCGGCACAATACATTTCGTTATCGACGTCTATCCGTAGGCGGCCGCTCTTTATCGACGTCAGAAAGCTGGCATAGGTTGAAAACCCTAAGCCTTTTGCGGCCGCCTCCATTCGGTGCGTCGGCCGTGTCTCAGGATGAGACTTTCTCAGGCTTTCCTTGATGAAGGGTAGATCGGATTCATGGACAAGCAAGTGCATGGCGAAACCTCATCGCTTCGGCAGCTGGACGCCATTTAAATCAGCAGCCGAGGGACAGGATTCGGCGTACATCTTATAAGAGAAGTGCGGCTTTTAACTTGGCGACAGGTTAGGAACCACGGTCCACCGGGAACAATTGCGCTACCGCTGCGATTCGTCAAGGGCGCTCGACACGCGATCGTCAGCGGCCATAGACCGAAACACTTCTGACCTTATCATAGAACCGATCAATGAGACCTTGTTCATCCACGCGTTCAACCCGCATCGGCCGACCGAGACTGGCAGCGCTGGCATTGGGAAAGGCCCATTCAAGTTTTGGATTGCGGCGCAGATTCTTCACCGCGAGAAGAACCCCATATGGTCCTCGGATGCCAGAATCGTCCAGAACGAGCTGGATATCACGCAAGTGTCGAGCGAACTCCTCGCGAAACTCATGAACTGTTAGTCGTCCCTCCCCATCCCGGACAGAGAAAGGATGGGAGACATAGGAGTGGACGAGCCAATCATCACCGATAAAGAAGCGCGAGATTGATCGCCATTCTTGGAACGTCGCGTCCCGAGCCTCGACGCCATTCTCACACCCTTTGAAAACACCCTGGCTCTCCCCGTGATAATGACGCATCACTTTCAGAACACCCCGCCCGGGATCGAAAGGCGCCCGCTCCCGTTCATAATGCTCTTGTGGCACGATCGCGATATGCAGCGTTGCGCCGTCGTTCTGCATGATGTCACGCGCCTCGACAGCCGCATTCTCACGCTCCATTA
This sequence comes from Martelella sp., assembly GCF_984369615.1. NCBI lineage: Bacteria > Pseudomonadati > Pseudomonadota > Alphaproteobacteria > Hyphomicrobiales > Aurantimonadaceae > Martelella > Martelella sp. The sequence continues at coordinate 8,351 of NZ_CFHTCS010000110.1, forward strand.
GCTGTACGGTATCGGCTTCCAGCTTCTCGATCGGTGTAAACAGCGCGTGGAGTTGGTCACGGGGGATCGGCGTGTTTTGCGCACCGGTGCGTAAATGAAAGCCGCCGGTAATCTTATTCTGATAAGGCCGCAGGCGATGGTCAGGGAGATCGAGCCACAAAATGAACCCTCCCGCGTCCAAATCGAGGAATTTCACATGAACGCCCAATGGCTTGGGGTCTATGTTGTCCTGAATGATTGAAGTGATGCGGCGTTGTAGGGCATCGCGATCGCCCTCCATTGGCTCGAAGCGCGAGAAGACTCCCCTCTTTTCATGCACGCCGACGATCAAGTACCCAGGTCCAGCGTTCAAGAACGCCACGACATCATCGATGAAGTTTGATTTTCCACGTTTATCATCCAGGTTCAGGAGTGCCTTGAACTCATAACCCTGTCCCTCGAAAACGAGGCCGGACAGGATGCCATCAATAGTCGGCACCGGCGGTTGTTCATTCATTCTTCGACCCTTTCAGTATTTGCCGACTGAATTCTGTTGGTAACATTTCATTGTCACGGATCGAGATCAACGCACTGATATCGAGACGTTCTGACGACATGGCGCCGGCTTGCGCTTGCCACTCAAATGGTAGGCTTCATTTTTGGGGTTTGGGCTCTCGGCGCCTTCACGGCGTTCGACCTCTCACACTTGGCCAACAAGGTCTGAGTATTCGGCTGTCTGTCACAACGGCTCTTTCGATGCTTACCATCATTCCGAAGCTGATCCTGAAGCGTTCGGAGCCAGTTCCGTTCACTCGATAGAGTGCGATTCCTGGCCCTCCTCATCGGCGGCTCCGCCTTGTGAATCGGCCACCTCCTCTTTGACAGCATTGCGGCTCAACAACCCTGCATCCTCCAGCGCCTCCATGTCCGGGAGGTCCCGCAATGTCTCCATGCCGAAGGCCGACAGAAAATGTTTCGTCGTCACATAGGTATACGGCGCCCCTGGCGTCGGGCTGCGCGGCCCAGAGGAAATAAACCCTGCGCCACGCAGCGATCCGATCAGATCGCGGCTGACCTCCTTGCCAAAGATCTTCGACAGCTCGCCGCGTGTGACTGGCTGGAAATAAGCAATTGCCATCAGCACCATGGACTCATGCTCGGACAGCACCGCAGCGGCAGATCGCGTCGGCGCGCAAGAAGCCCGGATCGCCTCCGCATAAGCCACTCGGGTCCGATGCTGCCAACCACCAGCCACGGAGACCAGCTCATAAGGCCTATCACGCAACTCTTCGATGAGGTCATCAATGATCAGGTCAATGCTGCAATCCTTTCCGACCACGCGCGCCAACATTTCACGCGTCACCGGCTCAGCCGAGGCAAAAATCACTGCCTCGACCCGCATCATCCATTCCCGCCACCGCAATTCCACCGGCAGATCCCTCAACTCCCGATCAAGCAGACGTTCGTCTCCTTCACTTGATCGCGTTCTTTGTCTTGACTTCGCGGGGCTCGTTCCGGTCATCCTCACAATCCATAGATCCGGAACGACGATCGGCCGGACAGCTCGCGCACGGCGCCAAAACTCTGAAGCCGCTCGAACATCCGGGTGCTTGCCCAACGAGATAGTTTGATGCCCGGGGCCGAAGCCAGGACCGCATCTTCATCCAGCAAGCTACGAATGATCGGTTCGGCACCTTTGGTACGCAGTTTGGGAGCAACGGCCAGAAGCTGATCTGCGCGACGCGCTATCTCCGCTGCTGACCGCAAGGCTGAATCGATCGCGTCAACCAGAGCCAAACAGATAGCTGTGGCGAACGCCACTTCGCCGGGGCGGACCCGCCCCCTCCCCCCAATGGTGCGGAAGGCTGGACCGTAGCGTTCGGACAGCAGAAGCGGGACAGGTTTTGGCCATTTGAGTTTTTGCGCCAGGACACTGTCGGCCAGCATAAACGCCAGCACTTCAGCGTCCGGGCGAACGGCAGAAATCGCCGTTATCAGGTCCGCCACCGCGAAGGGAGCCGCCCGCCCGGATTGAAGCGCAGCATCGACCAGATCAGGAATTGCCGCAAGGTCTTCATCCCATCCGAGCGCCAACAAGTCCGCGAGCTCATTTACGAAATTCGTGGTGACACCACCGGATCGACCTGGCGATCTTTTCGTGACCAAAAACAGCTTTCCGGCCGGTCCGGGATCATCCCCTGGGGCAGTCAGCAAAACCGCGTCACGCAACGCGTGATCGTCCTCGTTTCGGCCCATCAGCCGCACGGCAACGGCAGCACATTTAAGGGCTTGCCGCGACCGCCAGCAGCCGGCCCAGACCGGATCCAGCTGAACCAGATCATCAAGTGATTTCAAGGCGATGCCGGCTGCAAAGGCCGCATCCGCCTCCGATACATCGCGGCCGCGCGACCGCGACCATCCCGGCAGACTGAACAGTCGGATCGGCATTGATGAGGGGGCGAATGGCAACGAATCCATGCCGGAGACGCTACACCGGATGTGCGGTTTATGCCATCCGTTTCAGCAATATCCGCACTGCCTGTCGTTATCTTTTTATGAATGATAATCTTGCATTATCGTTCATAATGCTCATTAAAGAGAGAACCCGCCATTTTGAGGCCCTCAATGCCCGAAAACGACGCCGATCCGCACGCCAGCCCGTCTCTCGGCACAGCGGCCGCTTATGAATTGCAGCCGTCGGGCGCGTTGACGGGTCATCTTGCGCCGCTGGTCGAACGCGCCCGGGGCTATGTCGACGCCTCAAGTTCGGCCAATACAAGGCGCGCCTATGCCGCCGACTGGGCGCATTTTTCAAGTTGGTGCCGGCGCAAGGGGCTTGCGACCCTGCCGCCGGATGCACAGACCGTCGGGCTCTACATCACGGCGCTCGCCGCAGGCGAAGCGGCCCCGCGGGCAAAGCCGAGCGCGGTCTCCACCATCGAGCGGCGGCTGTCGGCAATCGCGTGGAACTATGCGCAGCGCGGTCTCACGCTCGATCGCCGCGACCGCCATATCGCCACGGTGCTGGCCGGCATCCGCAATCGTCATGCGGCCCCGCCGCGCCAGAAGGAGGCGATCCTGCCCGAGGAGTTGATCGCCATGGTCGAAACGCTCGACCGGGGAACGCTTAGGGGCCTGCGCGATCGCGCCATGCTGCTGATCGGCTTTGCCGGCGGTCTGCGCCGCTCGGAAATCGTCGCGCTCGATTGCGGCCGCGACCAGACCGAGGACGGCAACGGCTGGATCGAGATCCTCGACAAGGGCATGCTGGTGCCGCTGCGCGGCAAGACCGGCTGGCGCGAGGTGGAGATCGGCCGCGGCTCCTCGGATCTCACCTGTCCCGTCCATGCCGTGGAAACCTGGCTGAAGCTCGGCAGGATCGGCCATGGCGCCCTATTCCGCCGGGTCACCGGCAAGGGCAAGGCCGTCGGTTCCGAACGGCTGAAGGACCAGGAGATTGCCCGCCTCATCAAGAAGACGGTGCTCGCCGCCGGCATTCGCGGCGAGTTGCCCGAGGCCGAACGGATAAAACTGTTCTCCGGTCACTCCTTGAGAGCGGGCCTCGCCTCCTCGGCCGAGGTCGACGAACGCTATGTCCAGAAACAGCTCGGCCATGCCTCCGCCGAGATGACAAGGCGTTACCAGCGCAGGCGCGATCGGTTCAGGGTAAACCTCACCAAGGCGGCAGGGTTGTAGGCTGCCATTCCCTGCCCTGTCTCTCAGAGCTTTGGGCCGTGTCGGGAGCGCTCCGCAATGCCCGACAGATCAACTTTCTTGCCCGCGACATCCGCGACGATCTTCAACGTGCCGCCAAGGGATTCAACATAATCGCGAAGCGTCGACAGTTTCATGTCGGCCCGCTTCTCCAGTCTCGAAA
>NZ_CFHTCS010000111.1:0-12179 GCF_984369615.1 Martelella sp.
GGTGACGCCGGAGGTGATGTTGAAGGAGGCGCCGCCGTCCGCATCGCCGACGCCCTGCCCTCCGGCACCTTCCGGTTTCAGGCAACGCTTTCCAACGGCACGCGGCCGGACTGCGTGATCGACATGCCGAACGGCGCGCCGCCGCTGATCATCGATGCGAAATTTCCGCTGGAATCATGGAACACGATGCGCGACGCTGAGGAGGATGACGCAAGACGCGCCGCCGGCCAGCGTTTCCGCCGCGATCTGGAGACCCATATCCGCGACATCGCCGGAAAGTATCTTCTGCCAGGCGAAACCCAGGACACCGCCTTCCTGTTCGTGCCGTCCGAATCGATCTTCGCCGATATCCACGAACATTTCGAGGCAAGCGTGCAGCGCGCCCATGCCGCGCGCGTGGTGATCGTCTCGCCGACGCTTCTGCTGCTCTCCATCCAGGTGGTGCAGGCAGTGATGAAGGACCAGCGCATGCGCGAGCAGGCGCATCTGATCCAGGGCGAGGTCGCCCATCTGATCGGCGATCTCGGCCGGCTGAACGAGCGTGTCGAGAAGCTCAACAGCCATTTCTCGCAGGCGCGGCAGGATGTCGAACAGATCAGGGTCTCCACCGGCAAGATCGCCCGGCGCGGAGAGCGAATCGGCGCGCTGGAATTCGAGACGCGCGGCGAAAAGCAGGCCGGAAACGGCGAGCGCCCTCTTGCCCCGCGCGACGACAACGACCCGCCCCCTTCCGGCGCCGGGCGGATGAAACTGCGCGTCGTCGACGAGGACTGATTGTCACGGCCTGATCTTGTCACTAAAACCCTCGATGAATGCGCGGCCCGAGGGCCATCATTGCCGGCAAAGGCCCGGGAAAGAGGAGAGACTGCGATGATCACGGTTTTCGGTTCCATCAACATGGACCTTATCAGCACCACCGAACGCCTGCCGGAACCGGGCGAAACCGTGACCGGCACCTCCTTTTCCACCGCGCCGGGCGGCAAGGGCGCAAACCAGGCGCTCGCCGCGCGGCGCGCGGGTTCCGCCGTCGCCATGGCCGGCGCGGTCGGCAGCGATGAATTCGCCACGCCGGCAACGGCGCTTCTGTCGGAGGCCGGCGTCGACCTGTCATTTCTCAAGACCACGGACGGTCCGACCGGCACGGCGATGATCCTCGTCGGCGGCGACGGCGAGAACGTGATCGTCATAAACGCCGCCGCCAATGGCACGCTGACCGAAGAGGACGCGCTGGCGGCAGTCGGGCGGATGTCACCCGGCGATCTGCTGATGCTGCAGCTCGAGGTCCCCGCCCCCGCCATCCGCGCGGCGCTCGAAGCGGCGCGCAGGAAGGGCGTGACCTCGGTCCTGAACACCGCGCCGCTGACCCCGGAAGCCGCCGCGCTGGGAGCGCTCGCCGATATCGTGATTGCCAACGAGACCGAGTTCGAACGCCTGGTCGGCGCCGAGGAGCTGGGCAGCGAAGGCCGGATCGCGATGCTGAAGACCCATCACGACAAGACCGGCCAGACCATGGTGATCACCCTTGGCGGCGACGGGGTGATCGCGATGCATGAAGGCGCGTTTTTCAGGATCGACGCGCTGAAGATCGATCCGGTCGACACGGTCGGCGCCGGCGACACCTTTTGCGGTTATCTGGCGAGCGGGCTGGAACAGGGCCTTTCCTTCGAGGCCGCGGCCCACCGCGCCTCGGTCGCGGGCGCGCTTGCCTGCCTCAAGCCCGGCGCACAGCCCTCGATCCCGACGGCGGATGAGGTGAAAGCGCGGCTGTAGCCGCGGCAGAGAGGTCAAGCGGTTGCGCCGCCCCGACGGGCGGCACTTTGGCCATCAAAGCCGCGCCAGGCGCTCCGTCAGCAGGGCGAAGAAGCCCGCCGCATCGGCCTTGCCGATCACCAGCGCGTTCTTCTTGCGGTCGGTCACATGCCACCAGTCGATCACCGTTTCGCCGAGCGTCAGCTCTGACCCGGTCTCGATCTCGACATTGCAATGCCGGCCGGAGAAGAGCTCGGGCTTCAGGAGATAGGCGGTCACCGAAGGGTCATGCAGCGGGCCGCCGTCAGAGCCGTATTTCTCGACGTCGAAACGCTCGTAGAACCGCAGCATCGCCGCCATCGCCTGGGCGGCCGGGCGGCCGATCGCGTCGATCCGGTCGACGCGTTCCTTCAGGCAGAGCAGCTGATGGGTGACGTCGAGCGGCATCATCACGATCGGGATGCCGGCGGCGAACACGGCCTTGGCTGCTTCCGGGTCGACATAGATATTGAACTCGGCCGACGGCGTGATGTTGCCGCCCTCGAAATAGCCGCCGCCCATCATCACGATCTCCTGCACCCGGCCGATGATGTCGGGCGCTTTCTCGAAGGCCGTCGCCACATTGGTGAGCGGGCCGAGCGTGCAGAGCGTCACGGTCTTTTCCGGTTCGGCCCTCAGCGTCTCGATAATGAAGTCGACCGCATGCATTGGCTGCAGCGCCATCTTCGGCTCGGCGAGGTCAGGGCCGTCGAGACCGGTCTTGCCGTGGACATGCTCGGCCGTCACCAGCGGGCGGTGCATCGGCCGGTCGCAGCCGGCGAAGACCTTCATGTCCGGCCGGCCCGAGAGTTCGCAGATGATGCGCGCGTTGCGCTCCGTCAGCGCCAGAGGCACATTGCCGGCAACGGCGGTGATTCCGAGAACGTCGATCTCCTCGGGGCTCGCCAGCGCCAGCATGATCGCGGCGGCGTCATCCTGCCCGGGGTCGGTGTCGATGATGATTTTTCGTGCGCACATGTTTTTCAGTCTCTGCCTTCATGTCATCCAACGAGATGGAATGGAGACTGGCCCGGCGCTTGTCAAGCAGGCACGGGCTTGCGCGGCTCCCGGCCATACCCCATATCGCTCGTGACAAGACCGGAGCCGCCATATGCCGAGAATCGATCTGCGCATCAATCCGAGGATGCTGCACAATCGCGCCGAGGACGCCGCGTTCAAGGGCGCGTCCGGCTACCCGCCCTTCGACGTCGAGTGGTTTCCCGAGGAGCCTTCGGGCGTGTTCTTGCGGATCACGCTGGCCGTCGCCGGTTTCGATGAAAGCGAGCTCGACGCCGTGGCCGAGGACAATGTCCTGATCGTCAGCGGCAACAGGGAGGAGCGCGAAAGCGGGGAATACCTGTTTCGCGGCATCGCCGGGCGGCAGTTCCGCCGCCAGTTCGCCCTTGCCGACGGGATGGAGGTCGTCGGCGCGACGCTCGACCGCGGCCTTCTTGCCATCGACATCGCGCGACGTCCCCAGGAGGTACGAAAAATTAAGATTTCGGTTTCAGAATAGCCTTTGAAAACACAAGCTTCGGAACCTTGGCGCAGGAAAAGGCCGAAGCTCGCGTTCCCCCTCGCTCAAGACAAGGCAGCCTGACACCATGAAATTCCCGTCCGCGGCAACCTTCCTCAATTCCGACCAGCTCGCCGCCTTCGGCGCCGGCCGCCTCGGCTATTACCGCGCCTTCGAACGGGAAGAAGCGCTCAAGCATTTTCCAGATGCCGAAGGCGTGAAGACTGCCGAGAAGCTGTGGGCCCTTTTCGGCGCCGATGGCACGTTGCTGCTGCTCACGGAAAACCGCACCAGCATCTTCTTCAAGGCCATGGAAGAAGAGCTCAAGACCGTCACGCTCCACTGAGTTGAGGCCATCCTGTCCTCTCAGATCTTCAGAAACGTCAGATAGGCGCTTGAACGTCCCTCGCGGCGCGCCTTTGCCTCATAGCGCGTTCCCGGCCAGTTCTCGTAGGGCGTCAGCCAGTCGGCGGACGTCCGCGCCTGCCAGGAAAAACCGCCATGCCGGCGGCAGTGCAGCAATGTCCAGTTGATATAGGAGTCGATATCGGAGGCGAAACAGAACCGGCCGCCGGGCTTCAGCACGCGATGAAACCGGTCGAGATTGACCTGCGAGACGAAGCGGCGCTTCCAGTGCCGGCGTTTTGGCCAGGGATCGGGATAGAGAAGATCGATCTGGTCCAGCGATGCCGCCGGCAGCCAGTCGAGCACGGCAACGGCATCATCATCATAAAGCCGCAGATTGTCCGGTTCGGCCCCTTCGACCTGGCCTAGGAGCTTCGCCATGGAATTGACGAAGGGCTCGATGCCGATGAAGCCGGTCGCCGGCTCCTCGCGCACGCGATGCAGCAGATGCTCGCCGCCGCCGAAGCCGATCTCCAGGCGAAGCGTATTCACCTCGGCGGCAAAGAGCGAGCGCAGATCATCGGGCGACGGACCAGAAGGGTCAATCGCCAGCGCCGGCAGCACCTCGGCAAGATTGCGCGCCTGCCGGTCGCGCAGGGGCTTGCCCTTGCGCCGACCGAAGAAGGCCTTGCCGGCCTCGTGTTGGGAATTCTCGCTCACGACGGCGATCAGCTCTTCAGGGCCTGTTTCAACGGGCGCACCAGATCGAGCCGCTCCCAGGAAAACGAACCGTCACGGCCGGCCTTGCGGCCGAAATGTCCATAGGCCGAGGTCTTGGCATAGATCGGCTTATTGAGGTTCAGATGGCGACGGATGCCGGAAGGCGAGAGGTCCATGGTCGCGCGGATCGCCTTCTCCACCTCGTCCTCCTTGATCTTGCCGGTTCCGTGCAGGTCGACATAGATGGACAGCGGCTGCGACACGCCGATGGCATAGGCCAGCTGGATCGTGCATTTTTCCGCAAGATTGGCGGCCACCACGTTCTTGGCGAGATAGCGCGCGGCATAGGCGGCCGAGCGGTCCACCTTGGTCGTGTCCTTGCCGGAAAACGCCCCGCCGCCATGGGGCGCGGCCCCGCCATAGGTGTCGACGATGATCTTGCGACCGGTCAGACCTGCATCGCCGTCCGGACCGCCGATGACGAACTTGCCGGTCGGGTTGATGTACCAGACGCAGTCATCGGAGATCGGCAACTCGCCCAGCGCCTCGCGGATATAGGGCTCGACGACGTCCCGCACCTTCGCCGAATCCCAGCTTTCGTCCAGATGCTGCGTCGACAGCACGATCGAGGTCACCTCGGCGGCCTTGCCGTTATGGTAGCGCACGGTCACCTGGCTCTTGGCATCAGGCCCCAGAAGCGCGACCTCGCCCTCGCCGGCCTTGCGGGCCTCGGAAAGCGTCTGGAGGATACGGTGGGCATAGTAGATCGGCGCCGGCATCAGTTCCGGCGTCTCCCGGCAGGCGAAGCCGAACATGATGCCCTGGTCGCCCGCGCCCTCGTCGCCCTGCCTGTCGGAAGCATTGTCGACCCCTTGGGCGATGTGCGCCGACTGCGCATGCAGCAGCACGTCGATGCGCACCGTCTTCCAGTGAAAACCGTCCTGCTCGTAGCCGATATTGCGGATCGCCCGGCGCGCGGCGGACTTGAAGCGCGAGGGGTTGACGATCTCGTTGCCGTTCTTGTCCTTCTTCATCAGGCTCGGCGGCAAGCGCACCTCGCCCGCGATGACCACCCGGTTGGTCGTCGCCAGCGTCTCGCAGGCGACCCGGACCGACCACGGGTCAACCCCGGTCTTGACCGCCTCCCGGTAGATCAGGTCGACGATCTCATCGGAAATCCGGTCACAGACCTTGTCGGGATGTCCTTCGGAGACGGATTCGCTGGTGAAGAAGTAGTTGGTGCGCATCGGGATTCCCCACATAGAAATTGGCCCGATTTTGTTAGACGCTTCGCCGCGAAATGACAAGCGCACAACAATATAACTATATCTTTATATCCCGCGAAAACGCGGAAAAAACGCACGAAAACGGCCCGGAAGGCAGTCTGGGGCCTTCCGGGCGGTGTTCCTGCGCGCGAAAAGCCCTATTCGGCTTCCTCGGCCAGCGACTTGACGAGGTCGACCAGTTTGCGGCGTACTTTCGCGTCTCCGATCTTGACAAAAGCGCGGTTGAGCTGGAGACCTTCCGAGGACGACAGAAAGTCGACCACGTAGCTGGAGCTCGACGCTTCGGCCATCCCCGAAGCATTCGGCCCCTGATCGCCGGGCGCATCCTCGAAGAAGAAGGAAACCGGGACGTTCAGGATCGTCGAAATGTTCTGGAGACGGCTGGCACCGACGCGATTGGTGCCCTTTTCGTATTTCTGGATCTGCTGGAATGTGATCCCAAGGCTCTCGCCAAGCTTTTCCTGGCTCATGCCCAACATGGTACGGCGCAACCTGATCCGACTCCCGACGTGAATGTCGATGGGGTTCGGCTTTTTTTTGTTTTCTGTCATTTTCCATCCTACTTTAACCAGCTTGACAACTGACCCCGATGCCAAAGCCTGATGGCATCAACACAACCATCAGAGTGGGGCAACAAAAAGCCCTAGTTGAAAACCAAGCGGTTTCACTATGCAATTTTGGGGTATTGCGGTCAATTCTGCGCCAAATATAAAACCATGGGATGAATAAATGGCTCCTAATGAAGCGATTGTTGTCACACGCTAGGATTTAGTTTTCCACCTTAGCACACCCATCGCAACCTAAGGAAGCAAAACCGGCACGTCCAGAATTCCGGGTTCGTCAAAAGGCAGCCGTCGCACGACGTTTCCGCGCGAATCAATGACAGCGGTAACACCATTTTCGCCGGCCCGAATCAGCGTTTTTCCGGTCTCCACCGCACGAAGACGGGCCTGCGCGAAATGCTGGTATGGTCCCGGCGTGCGTCCGAACCAGGCGTCGTAGGTCAGGTTCAAGAGGGCCGCCGCCTCACCGGTCTTGCCGTCGACCAGACGCGGAAAAATCGCTTCGTAGCAGACCAGCGGGAAAAGCGTCAGGCCGTCCGGCAAAAGCAGCATCTGCCGGTTTTCCGCCGGCACATAGCTGCCGGGCAGCGTGGTCAGCGCCTGCAGACCGATCGCGCGAAAGAAATCCTCAAAGGGCAGATACTCGCCAAAGGGCACCAGATGCGTCTTGCCGGCCACCGACACCGTCCGGCCGGCATCATCGAGCACATAGATGGCGTTGTAGAATTCCGGCCAACCATCGGGCTTTCGCCCGGCAAAACGCGCCGCGCCGAGGATCAGCGTCTGTCCGGGTCGCAGCAATTCACCGATGGCCGTGCGCGCGTCAGGCCGCTCCTCGAGCAGAAAGGGCAGCGTGCTTTCCGGCCAGACAATCACGTCCGGCTCCGCCGCTCCCGGCTCGCCCGGCGCGCTCGAAAGCGCGATCAGGCGGGCAAAGATCTCCGCCCGGCCTTCCGGCGAACGCCACGCGGCATCGCCGATCGCCGGCTGGACGAGGCGGAAATTGACGACCCTGCCGGCGCTCGGACCGGCGGCATTGAGCCGGTGATAGCCATAACCGAGATCGGCTGCAACCAGAAGGATCGCCGCGACAAGCCCGGCGCGCCGCCCCCGTCGATCGGAAAGCAGCGCCGGGCTCGCGAAGACGAAGACGGCAAGACCGCCCATGACGTAAAGCCCTGTCAGCCGGATCGACTGCATGAAGAGCGGCGTCGGCATGGCGGTATAGGCAATCGCGTTCCAGGGGAAGCCGGTCGCCACGTGGCCGCGCAGCCATTCGGCCACAATCATGGCGACTGCGAGAGCCACAAGGCGCGAGGGACCCGGCCGCCAGACGAGCGCCGCAAGCGCGCCGGCGAGCCCGTAAAACAGCGCAAGCATGGCCGGAAAGCCGAGAACGGCCAAGGGAAGCGCCCAGGCATAGAGCCCGGCATCCTTCAAAAGGGCGACGCCGAGCCACCAGAGGCCAAAAACGAAATAGCCGAAGCCGAACCACCAGAGCGCTGCAAAGCCGGAAACCATGCGCGCACGGCCGCGTTTTTCCAACAGCGCCCCGTCCATCAGCCACACCAGGGCGGGCATGGTGATGAACATGACGGGCATCACACCGAAAGGCGCCAGCGCGAAGGTCGAAACAGCGCCACAGGCAAAGAGCGCCAGTCGCCGGCGCCAGGGACCGAGTTCCCGTAAAAAACACGCCGGCTTCAAGATAGGCTTCCACCCTGTTTGCGTATGGCAGCGCCAGAGCGCCGCGCGTCCATTTGGACGCACAAAGGACGCTCCAGGCAATTGGTTCGACGCATCGTGCTTTCCGAAGACCGATTCCGATTGTCGGGCCGATGCGCTAGTCCCGGTCTGCGGTCTCGGTATGCTCATCCGCAAGGTCGGAGGCCGCCAGCTCGCCCTGTTCCGTTCCGCGCGGTTCGTCCTGTGCGGGAAGGCCGGTGCGGGCCTGAGCCGCCGAGCGGCGGCGGGCGGGGCCGCGCTTGCGCAGGATCCGGACCCGACGGATGCGGCGCGGATCGGCATCGAGAATATGCACCTCGAAACCGGGGAGCGCCTGGATCACCTCGCCGCGCGCCGGGATCCTACCGATGGCGGAAAAGATCAGGCCTCCGAGCGTGTCGACGTCCTCGGCATGCTCGCCGATCTCGAAATCCGGACCGATGGCCTCGGCGATATCCTCGAGCTCGACGCGGGCATCCGCCAGGAACACGTCCTCGGAGACGCGCGTGAACATCGCCTCCTCGCTGTCATGCTCGTCGTCGATCTCGCCGATCACCATCTCCACGATGTCCTCGTGGGAGACGAGCCCGTCGGTCCCGCCATATTCATCGATGACCAGCGCCATCTGCGTGCGCCCCGCCTGCATGCGCTGCAGAAGGTCGGAGGCGAGCATGGAGGGCGGCACGAACAGAACCGGACGGATGATGCCGGCCTCGGCCACCGTCTTGTCGAGATTGACCTTGCCGAGGTCGAGCGGGTTTTGCGCCGGGCGCGGCTGGCGTTCGGCGGGTTTGACCTCTCCGCCCTTGGCTACGCCCGTTTTCGAGGCGTCGCGCGCATTGGCCGCGCGCGCGCGCCGACGCCCGCGCGCCTGCTTGGACAGATAGGCCAGCAGGTCGCGGATATGCACCATGCCGCGCGGGTCATCCAGCGTCTCGCAGAACACCGGCATGCGCGAGTGGCCGCAATTCTCGAAGATCAGCAAAAGGTCGCCGATCGTCGTGCTCTGCTCCACCGCGTCGATATCGGCGCGCGGCACCATCACGTCCTCGACCCGGACCTCGCGGAAGCTGAGAATGTTGTTGAGCATGGCCCGTTCTTCGGGCGAGAAGTCGCTGTCGCCGGCGCTTTCCGTCGAAAGCGCGTCCTCAAGGTCCTCGCGCAGTCGCGAGACCGCATTTCCGTTGCGCCGGAAGCGCAGCAAAAGCCCCCGCAGCGGCGAGCCTGTGTGTTTGTGAGTGCTCTTGTCCGAAACCGGACTGTTAGGCTCGTCTGGCGAGGATCCGTCTTCGGCATCCTGACCGCTTTCTGAAAGCGGCGCGATCTGTTGCTGGTTCATCGTTCCTTGGGCGTTAGAGAGGGTCGCTGCCCTGATAGGGATCAGATAGGTCAAGTGTGGCAAGAATGCGAGTCTCGAGCCCCTCCATGACCTCCGCCTCTTCGTTTTCCATGTGATCATACCCCAAAAGATGCAGAAATCCATGCACCAGAAGATGGGTGAGATGATCGTCGAAGCTCTTGTCGAGCGTTTCGGCCTCGCGCGCCACCGTCTCATGGGCAATCACGATATCGCCGAGCATCGGCCCCGGCATCTCGCCGGGGGTCACCGGAAAGGCCGGAAAGGAGAGCACATTCGTGGCGCTGTCCTTGTTGCGCCATTCCGCGTTGATCTCCCGGATCGTCGCGTCATCGGCAAAGACCAGCGACAGTTCAGCAGGGCTATCCGGAAAGGGCTGCCCTTCGCGTTCCGAAAGATAGGCGGACGCCGCCCCGATAACGCGGGCGACGATCGCCGCAAGCGCTTCCTCCTCGGGCCAGCCGCCGGCTTCGCGGCTGACCTGATAGTCGAACTCCGGCATGGTCAGTCGTCTTTTCCGCCGGCGGCAGACGGCACGAGACGCCCCTCATAGGCCGCGACGATGCGGGCGACGAGCGGGTGGCGAACGACGTCCTTGTCGGTAAACCTGTTGGTCGACACGCCTTCCACCCCGTCAAGCACCGAAAGCGCCTCGACGAGGCCGGACTTGACGCCGCGCGGCAGGTCGACCTGGCTCGGATCGCCGGTGACGACCATGCGCGAATTCTCGCCAAGCCGCGTCAGGAACATCTTCATCTGCATCGACGTCGTGTTCTGCGCCTCGTCGAGAATGACCGCCGCATTGGTGAGCGTGCGCCCGCGCATGAAGGCCAGCGGCGCAATCTCGATCACGCCCGCCGTCATCGCCCGTTCCACCCGCTCGCCGGGGATCATGTCGTAGAGCGCGTCATAAAGCGGCCTGAGATAGGGATCGACCTTCTCCTTCATGTCGCCGGGCAGGAAGCCGAGCCGCTCGCCCGCTTCCACGGCCGGGCGCGACAGGATGATCTTCTCGATCGCGCCGCGTTCCAGAAGCTGCGCGGCGTGGGCAACGGCCAGATAGGTCTTGCCGGTGCCCGCCGGGCCGACCCCGAACACCAGCTCATTGCGCTCCATTGCGCGGATATAGGCATCCTGCGCCGGCGTTCTGGCGGCGATCGACTTCTTGCGCGTCGAAATCTGCGACATGGAAAGCCGCGCCTTGCGCTCCAGCGTCGGCAGGGTCAACTGGTCGTCTGCGGCCTGCGCCATGCGGATCGCCCCCTCGACATCGGATTTTTCCAAGGATGACCCTTTCTGAAGCTGGTCGTAGAGATAGTCGAGCGCCCGACGCGCCTGATGCGTGGCCAGCGTCGAGCCGGAAAGCGAAACCGAATTGCCGCGCGCGACAGCCGTGACGGAAAGCTGCTTCTCCAGCAATTTCAGGTGCTCGTCGAACTGGCCGAACAATTCGCTGGCGTGGCGGTTGTTCTCGAAGGTCAGGACAAAATGGCTGGCCTCGGCGGTCGGCCCTGCCTGGATTTCATGCTTTGCAACCATTTCAGTAGCGTTCAAGCGGTCCGGCTCCCTGGAAAAAGAAAATGACATCGCCTGCCGGTGTCTGACCCGGCATGCGCAGCGTCTCTGGTGCGATACATAGGAAATCGTTCAGTCAACGACAGAGGCAAAGCGGCAGAAATGTGAGTCTTTGTTCGCCAATCTCTCTTCATGAAGAAAGGCTAAACGCGAATCTGCGCTTTGTGAAGCAAATTTCAGGCAAGGCTCAAGATTTCACGGCGACGTCACAGATCGCGGCCCGCGCCTCAATCGAGGCGAACCGCCGCCAGGCTGTTGGCGGAGGCGTCCGCTATCCGGACCCGAACCATGTCGCCGACCACGGCGTCGCCGGCATCGATAACGACCGATTGCAGCCAGGGCGAACGGCCGACGAGCTGGCCGGGATTGCGACCGGGCTTTTCCAGAAGAATGTCCATCTCCATGCCGATCCGCGACTGCGCGAATTCGAGCTGGTGACGCGCGAGGAGCGCCTGCAGACGCTGCAGCCGGTCGGCCTTTTCGGCCTCGGGAACCTGATCGCCAAGCTCGGCTCCCGGCGTGCCGGGGCGCGGCGAATATTTGAACGAGAAGGCCTGCGCGTAACGCACCTTTTCGACGAGATCGAGCGTCGCCTGGAAATCCTCCTCCGTCTCGCCGGGAAAGCCGACGATGAAGTCGCCCGACATGGCGATATCGGGCCGCGCCGCGCGGATGCGCTCGATCAGCGCCAGATATTCGGCAGCGGTGTGACGGCGATTCATCGCCTTCAGGATACGGTCGGAGCCGGCCTGAACGGGAAGATGCAGATAGGGCATCAGCTCCGGCAGTTCCCGGTGCGCGGCCATCAGCGTCTCGTCCATGTCGCGCGGATGGCTGGTGGTGTAGCGCAACCGGTCGATGCCATCGAGTTTTGCGAGGTCGAACAGCAATTCGCCGAGCCCCCATTCGGCGCCGTCCGGTCCCTCGCCATGCCAGGCATTGACGTTCTGGCCGAGAAGCGTGATCTCGCGCACGCCGTTCTCGGCAAGGCGCTTCGCCTCGTCCACGATCTGCTGGCGCGAGCGCGAGATTTCCGCGCCGCGCGTATAGGGCACCACGCAGAAGGTGCAGAACTTGTCGCAGCCTTCCTGCACCGTCAGAAAGGCCGAGACATTCTTCGGGCGAACGCCGCGTTCCTTCTTCGGCAGGTAGTCGAACTTGTCCTCGACCGCATATTCCGTATCGACCACGCGCTCGCCGGTCTTGGCGCGGCGCAGCGCCTCCGGCAGACGGTGATAGGTCTGCGGGCCGATGACGACGCTGACGTCCGGCGCGCGGCGCAGGATTTCCTCGCCTTCCGCCTG
>NZ_CFHTCS010000112.1:0-12179 GCF_984369615.1 Martelella sp.
AGGCCTCGGCCGCGAGGGAAACGGAGCCGAGCCCGTCATGCGGCATGATGGCGTAGCGGAACCGGTGCTCGCCCTGATCCGCCTCGGGCCAGGGATAGGTCGGCGACCG
This sequence comes from Martelella sp., assembly GCF_984369615.1. Lineage (NCBI taxonomy): Bacteria > Pseudomonadati > Pseudomonadota > Alphaproteobacteria > Hyphomicrobiales > Aurantimonadaceae > Martelella > Martelella sp. The sequence goes on from NZ_CFHTCS010000112.1 coordinate 110, forward strand.
CAGCAGCGTCAGCCGGATCGTCGTGTCGCGGGCGTCATAGCCATATTTGCAGTCATTGAGCAGCGCAACGCCGAAGCCATCTTCGCAAAGCGAGACCCAGCGATGCATCGGGCTCTCGAACCGCGCCTGATCCCAGCTCGTGTTGGCATGGGTGGGCCGGGTGACATGACCGAACTGGATCTCGGCATCGCAATCTGCGGTGCGGACGGCCAGCGGAAAGGCGGCCTTCACCATCGTATTGTGCTCACGCCAGTCGATGAAACTGTCAAACTCCAGCGCCCGGCCCTCCGCCTCGAGTGAAACGACCTCGACGATGCGCGAGGCCTCGTAGCGCCATTCGAAGCGCAGGGCCGCGCGATACGGACCGGTCTCGACGACCTCGGCCTTCACCAGCCCGTCGATCTCGAAGACCTGATCCTCGAAGGTGCGGTCGATATCCCACGCATCGAACTGTTCCGGAACGTCCCGGTAGGCCTGCAACCGGTTGGCAACGCCTGTCAGGCACTCGCGCCCGCTCTTCTTGTCGACCAGCGAAACGAGACGTCCGCCGGCGTCGAATTCGGCGCGCAGGAACGCGTTCTCGAGCCGGTTCGGCGTGACCGCGAGCCCGCCGTCGCCCGCCGCCGGTTCGGGTGACGCGGCCAGCGTCAGGCGCACCGCGCCAAGCCCCGGAATGGCATCGACGGGAACCGCCTGCGAAAGCGTGCCGTCTGCCGCCACCAGGACCTGCGAGTTGCGATCGCCAAGCCGGAGGGGGGTCTCGGAAGCGAGCCTGACCAGACCGCCTCTCGGCCTTCCAAACGCGTTGACCAGGAGCGTCTCGCCCTCGCCCGCGACGCAGGAGGCAAGGCGCCGCCGCAAAACCTCCGCACGGGCGAAAAAGGTCGCGTAGTCCTCATCGCTATCGTCAAACACAAGCCCGATCGAGGATCCGGGAAGAATATCGTGAAACTGGTTGAGCAGCGCGATGTCCCAGAGTGCGGCAAGCTCGGCCTCGGGATAATCGATGCCGGCGGAGAACCACGCCAGGCTCGCAAGCGCTTCCAGCTCCCGGAGCATGGCCTCGGCCCGCCGGTTGTTGCGCTTCACCTTGGCGACGGAGGTGAAAGTGCCGCGATGGAATTCGAGATAAAGCTCCCCGACCCAGACCGGATATTCCTTCGGGCTTTCATGCATTCGTCCGACGATCCGTTCGAGCACCGGTCCCATGAAGCCCTGTGATACGCGCGGGCAGCCCGGGATACCGCGTTCCATCCGGCGGATATGCTCCAGCATTTCCCGCGTCGGCCCGCCGCCGCCGTCGCCGAAGCCGTAGACGAGAAACAACTCGTCATTGGTCTCCTTCTGGGCGTAGCGCCGCCATGCGCCCATCACATGGCTCGCCTTCAGGTCCGGACAATAAGTGGTGCCGATGGAGGTGCTGTCGGCCGGTTGGGTGGTCAGGAAATAGGTCGGCGCGCGCGTGCCGTCGATCCCCTGCCAGAAAAACACCTCGCCCGGCATGCGGTTGGTATCGTTCCAGGACAATTTGTGGGTAACGAAGACCGTCAGCCCGGCGAGCTTCATGATCTGCGGAATGGCGGCGGAGTAGCCGAACGTATCCGGCAGCCACAGGATACGCGGCCGAACGCCGAATTTCTCGACGTGATAGCGGACCCCGCGCAGCACATGCCGGACAAGCGACTCGCCGGAGGTGATATTGGCGTCGGGTTCAAGCCAGAGCGCGCCCTCGATCTCGAACCTGCCCTCCCGTTGCTGTTCCCTGATGCCGGCGAAAAGGGCCGGATAGTCCTGTTCCAGATAATCGAGCAGCAGGCTCTGATTATACATGAACCGGTATTCCGGATAGTCCCGCATCAGAGAGAGCGCCGTCGCCATCGAGCGCGCCATCTTCTGCCGCGTTTCGCGAATGCGCCAGAGCCACGCGACATCGATATGGGTGTGACCGGTGACGGTGATGTGCGGGGCGATCTCGGTATCGCCGGCCGCATAGATCCCTTCCGCGATCGCGCTTGCCGTCTCAAGGCTCTCGGCAAACCGCACGGGGTCTCCGGGCCTGAAATCCACCGCGTTGATCGCTTGGTAGACGGTTTTCAGGATAAAATCCCGGCGATGGTCGTTGATGTCGAGATGTTTGGCGACATCGAGCGGCGCGCGCAGGTCGTAATAGAGCGCTTCGGCCTCAAGGTCGTGGACAAGGAGCCGGCCGGCAAAACCAAGCTGGCGTCGGTCCTCGATCGTGCCGGCCTCGATCATGATGTCGAAACGCTCGCCGCCGCGCGCCCTGGCAGTCAGAAGGATCTCGCGGTGGTTATAATCCGCGCCCTGGACGATCTCGCCATTGACGCGCACGAGGCATTGCGGATCGGAGCGCCCCATCACCCGCCCGAACATCGCCTCGATGCCGAGGCAGACCCGCTTGCCCTCAAGGCCATCGGGTACAAGCACGCTGCCAGCAAACCAGAAATAGCTCTGCGGCTCGCCCCAGACGGTGTCCGGCGTCACCGGCGACCAGTCATCATGCGGCCCTTGCAGCATGCGCGCCCGCGCTGCAGGCGACGCCTGGCGGTAACGGAGATCGACGGTCGTTTCCGTCGGCGTGAAGATCCGCTCCGAAAGCAGTTCCACGAGATGAAAGATCTTCGAATAGTTGGCCAGAATGTCCTCCATCCCCGCAATGCAATGAAATTTTTTACACTGCCATTGCTTTTCTTTTTGCGTTATTGGTAGAAATTTCGGTTGAAAATTGCAAATAATTTCGCTCTTGTCCAGTTCTGGCTCCCTGAATGCGTTGAGAGTCATGAAATTTTTTTTGGGAGTAGTCAGTGCAGGAAATTCGTATTCCGGCGGCCGGCGGCGATGCCACGACCCGCATCCAGCGCGCCATTCACACCGCCGCAAGCACACAGCTTGTCGTTATCCTGGAGGCCGGAACCCATATTTGCGGTGGCCTGGAACTGATTTCGAACGCCGAACTGCGCCTCGAGGATGGCGCCGTGCTGCAGTTTCTGCCGGACTATGAGGCCTATGCCGCCCATCCTGTACGCGTCATCGCCGAGGACAGCGACCGGGCGATGATCTCCGCTGCACATGCCCGCAACATCGCGATCACCGGCAAGGGACGCATCGTCTGCGGCGGAACGCATTTTGCAACGGGCGAGGACGCGGAGATGGGAACGCTCACGCCGGCAACGCGCCGCCCCCGCCTGCTGGTCCTCGACAGTTGTACCAATGTCAGCCTGTCGCACTTCAGCGTAATCGATTCGCCGATGTGGACGCTTCACTTCGTCAACTGCACGGCGCTTTCGATCAACGACGTCCGGGTCGAAAACGCGCTCGACATGCCGAACACGGACGGGATCGTGCTCGACGGCTGCCGCGACGTAACGGTCTCTCGCTGCGACATCTCCACCGCCGACGACGGCATTGTGCTGAAGACCTCGTGCCGCCCGGACGGAACGGTCGTCGGCGCATGCGAACGAATCGAGGTCGCCGACTGTCGCTTGCGCTCGCATTCCTGTGCGCTCAAAATCGGAACCGAGTCCTTCGGCGACTTCCGCGATATCAGCTTCAGGAATTGCGAAGTGACCGCCTCCAATCGCGGCCTCGGCATCTTCTCCCGCGATGGCGGAGCGGTCGAGAATATCCGTTTCTCGGATATCAGCCTCGATTGCCGCGAGACGCCGCCCGGCTTCTGGGGCTCGGGCGAAGCGCTGACGATCAATCTTGTCGACCGCCGTCCGGAAACAAGGCCCGCAGGCAAGATCAGCGGCGTCATCATCGAAAACATCACGGGCTCGATGGAAGGCGCGATCAACCTCTATTCCGAACGTAAGGGCGGCATCGAGAACATCGAGATCCGCACTGTGGCGCTCGAGCAGAGGCAGGGCGTCCACGGAACGGCGCGCTGCTACGATCTCCGTCCGACGCCCGCCGACCTTGCGGGCGCCCCCGGAACGGAAGGCCGCGCCAATGCCTGGCGCAAAGACGCCGACGGCCGGGTGATCGGCCTTGTCGATTACCCCGGCGGCATGCCGGCGGTCTTTGCATGCAACGTCGAGGACCTGCGCCTGGAAAACATCGCGATCGAACGACCGGAGCCGTTGCCGCCCGGCTTCAACCCGGAAGCGATAGTGTCCGTTTGACGGAAAAGGACCTGTTTCTGCAGGTCAGAATGACGGGTCGTAGTTAAAATAGAGCGGGTTCGAAAGCGCGACCTTGTCGGCGGAGAGCGCCATCGAATCCGGCACTTCGGCATAGACGGCCTGCGGCCCGTCAATCTCCGCGCGATAGTAGCTCCGTTCGCCCGCCGCAGGCGTGTCGGTAAATCGCGCCGTGCGGGTCTTGGGGTCGACGGCAAGGGTCGCGTAGGTCTCCCTGTTCTTGATGATCCTGACCGAATAGGCCGCGCCTTCCGGTCCGCCCCCGGACAGACGAACCTCGAACGAGACCGGCTGGCCTTCGGCTTTGGCATTGTCGCCCATCATCATCTCGGCGCCGCCGCCTGCATCGGCGACAAGTTCGACGCGCGGATTGAACGGGTTGGCGCAGACGCATGCCCGGCCGGCCACAAGCGCCTCGAGCAGCGCGTCGCCGCTGCGCTCCCGGGCAAAAACCCAGGTCGTCGGTGTTCCCACATAGTTCATCGTGGCTTCCGGCGACCATTGGCTGGCGAGTTCCGGCCGGTCCGGGACGCCGTGATGGGCATCCGAGCCGCCGCGCGCGCCGATCATCCGCCCGGACAGGAGCATATTGTCCCAGACGCGGACATTGGCCGCGTTCTTCGGCCACATCGGCCCGTTCCAGACCTCGATGGAATCGGCAAGATCAAAGGAAAAGCCGTAGTGGTTGCTGGTGACGGGATGGTTCGCCGACCAGTGGACGGCGCTTTCCCGCTTCAGGGCCGCGAGGTCCCAGTCCCGGTCGTTGCGGTGGTCGAAAAAGCGCTGGTGGTCATAGGGCTGCGTGCCGTAAAGGTTGACGTGACCGCGCGGCGCGGTTAGCTCGGCGCCATAGAGCAGAAGCAGCCGGTCGGAGCGATAGGCCGGATCGGACCAGGTATGACCGGCGACATCGCCGCCCACATGCACATCATGATCCGTGATCGTCAGGTAGTCGAATCCGTGGCGCTCGGCAAAACCGATGATCTTTTCGACCGGATTGTTGGTCGAATCGCTGCTGTGCCGGGAGTGAAGGTGCCAGTCCCCCTTCAGCCAGATGCCGGTGCGATCAATCCCTGAACTGCTCGAAACCACTGCGCGGATCCCCTCCTCTTCGCCGGTCGCATGATTCCGCCAGACCCGGCATGCGACCATTTCAACGACGATGATAGCCGCTGTCCGGAGCGTTTTTCCATCCCGGGCAGATGATACGGCGAAAACGACCTGTGGACGACAGCGCGCGGCGCCTGGGGACGGCACGCCTCATCGGCGCGGCGGCGACCGGGACAGGCGTTCGGCTTGACATCCGCGCAGCCGGACCGCAATATCCGCACTCGGAAACGGGCCGCAATTTGGCCCGCTGAATTTGTGCAAAAATATTACTTTAAAACTATTTCAGACATATTTCGTGGAGTCGACCAAGGGCATGAATATTGCTTTCGTAGGTTGTGGATTCGTGTTCGATATTTACATGAAGACCATCCGAGCGCATCCCGAACTGCAGATTGCTGGCGTTTTCGATGTCAAACCCGAGCGGATGCGCAAAGTCTCGGATTATTACGGTTTCAGGACATATGACAGCTACGAAGCCCTGCTTGACGACCCTGACATTGATGCGGTCGTCAATCTGACCAATATCGGTTCGCATTTCGAAGTCTCCAAAAAAGCTCTGATGCGGGGCAAGCATGTCTACTCCGAAAAGCCGCTGACCACTGACCTGGCGCAATCGCGGGAACTGTTTGAGCTGGCTGCCGCCCATGGGGTGCGGCTTTACGCGGCGCCGAGCAATATTTTCAGCGATTCCGTGCGCACCATCTTCGATGCGGTCGAAAAAGGACGGATCGGCTCGCCGCGGCTGATCTATGCGGAACTGGACGACAACCCGATCCATCTGATGGAGTTCGAGAAGGTACGCAGCGCGACGGACGCGCCGTGGCCGGTGGTCGAGGAAATCAACGAAGGCTGCACCTTCGAGCATGTCGGATATCACCTCGTATGGATATGCGGCCTGCTCGGCCCGGCCGTTTCCGTGACCGCCTTTTCAAGCGAACTGCTGCCCGCCAAATCGCCGCTTGTTGCCGGCTTTTCGGGAACTCCCGACTACTCCGTCGCCAACCTTTCCTTTGCCAATGGCGCCGCCGCGCGCATTACCTGCAGCGTCGTCGCGCCGCGCGACCACAGGATGCGGGTCATCGGCGATGCCGGCGAGGTGAGCGCCGACAGCTACCGCCACTACCAGTCGCCGGTCTATCTCGAAAGATTTTCCAAGCGAAGCCTGAGCGCGCGGAAGCTGCACACGCTACGGGCGCATCCCCTTCTCGGAAAGCTCTTCGGCATCGGCGGGAAGCGCCAGAAACTGGTGAAGAACTGGAAGTCTGCGGCCGTTGAAAAGGACCAGCAGATGCGCTCGTCGCTGCGCCAGCGGCTGATCGAATTCGTGCGCCGGCGCGAGGTTTACGCCCAGGACAAGCTGGTTGGCGTGGCTGAAATGGCCCGGGAGATCGAGGCCGACGAGAAACAGTTCCTTTCGCCGGACTTTCTTCTGCTCCTCAACGAGCTGACCCTGCTCATACAAGGCGCCGGGCCGGATGGCGTGGCGGTCAAGCCCACGACAAGTTTCGAACCGATCGGATCCATTCCGGGCTCAATCCGGCCGTGATCAGGAAGCCGGCAGAAATGCGGCGGCAGCTGTCAGCCCCTCCTTCCACCACCTTGAAAAGGACTGGCCAATGATCAGCCTTTCGACCTTTCAGGCCGTTTCCCGCCTGTCGCCCCGGATGGTCGGTTACCACCTGAAACGGCTTGCCCGCAACAAGCTGGCGCCGCGCTTTCAGTAGCCGCGGCGCCCATCGCCGATGCCTGCACGCGTGTTGTCTATCATGGCCCTGAGGAGCGCATCCTGACGGCGCGTTCCATGGATTGGAGCCTGCCGATGCTTTCCAACCTGTGGGTGTTCCCGCGCGGCATGGAGCGAAATGGCGAAGCGGGCGAGAATTCGCTGACCTGGACGTCGAAATACGGCAGCATGATTGTTTCCGGCTATGATTTCTCCACCGTCGACGGCATGAACGAAGCCGGCCTGGTGGCCAACATGCTCTGGCTGGTGGCGTCCGAATACCCCAAGAATGACGGAACCACGCCCGAGATATCGCTGTCGATCTGGGCGCAGTATTTCCTGGACAATTACGGCAGCGTTGCCGAAGCGGTGGCCGATATCGAAGCCAATCCTTTCGACGTCGTGACCGCCGACGTTCCCGATCAGCCCGGCCGCCTGGCGAAGGTTCATCTTTCCCTCTCGGACGCCAGCGGCGACAGCGCCATACTGGAATGGCTGGACGGCGAACTGGTCATCCATCACGGCCCGGAATACCGCACGATGACAAACGATCCGCCCTACGATCAGCAACTGGCGATCAAAAGGTACTGGCAGGACGTCAATCCGCGTGAGTCGCTGCCCGGTACAACCCGTTCTCCCGATCGTTTTACCCGTGCCGACACCTATATCGACATGGTGGTCCAGTCGGATGAACCGCGCATCGCGGCGGCCGCCGCCATGAGTGTGATCCGCAACGCGTCTGTTCCCTATGGCATCAACACGCCGGACGCGCCGAATCTTTCGACCACGCGCTGGAGGGTCGTCGCGGATCACAAGGACAAGTTTTTTTACGTTGAATCAGCGATTTCGCCGAACCTCTTCTGGGTCGACCTGAACAAACTCGATTTCTCGGCAGACGCCGGCGTGCGGATGCTGGATCTGGGCGTTGACATGATCGAGCTCAAGTCGGGCGAAGTTTCGGCTGAATTCAAACCCGCCGAACCTTTCCAGTTCGAGCCGGTCAACTGAAACGTGCCGGCCACCGCAGTCCGTGTGGTGGCCGGATCATTCCGTTCGCCACGGGCTTAACGTTTCAATCGCGGATGTTCGCGACCAAGCCGATACCGGTCAGAACCGGTAGGTAAGCCCCACAACCGGCCCGCTCAGCCTCGTGTCATAGACATGACCGCCTTTTTCGTAGTCGGTGTCGACGATCTTGTAGCCTGCCGAAAATGACAGGTGCTCGCTCAACGTATAGTTCGCCGTCGACAGGAAAGACCAGGTCAGATCGGAATTAACGTCAAAGCCGCCGATATCGGCCTGGGCCTGAACCGATAACCGGTCCGTCAGGTTGAAAAACACACGGGCGCCGACAACGGGATCAACCCAGCCGAAGCTCTCGTCATAGCTGACTGATCTTCCGAGACCGCTGGCCGTGATTTCGTTGGAGATATGCCACAGACGCAAGCCGGCCAAAGCGTCGAACGTAAAGGCGGGCGTATCAACAACGCGGTATCCGCCCTGCACGGTGGCCATGAACTGCCTGGTATTGAGTTTGCCGTTCGCTTCAAACGGCGGCAGCAGCGAAGTGCCCGGAAACCTGTATGTGTCCTCGTCACTCGTATCCGTATACATCATGTCCGCAGAGAGAACGAAACGGTCGTGGCGGCCCCAGACATTGACAAATCCGGCAATATTCAGCCCGTCCCGCCCCTCGGAAAAAGAGCGGTCGATATTCACGGTCGGCCCGACGCCGAAGGGAGAAACCTTCCCCTTGACGCCGGTTGCCCACAGATAGGGAGTGATCTGAAGAGCCCAGTCAGAGGCATTCGCCGCGGAGGCATCCGGGGGTGCGGTGGCACTGTCGGCCGCATGGAGAACCTGCGGAACGCATAGAGAAAAAGCGCACGCAAGAATATATTCTTTCAATGTGTCCCCCCGGTCCGGCGACCTGTAAGCCGATTCCACTTGCATCATCGTCTTTTGTAAGCAGTTACCATCATAGAAGCCAGGTGGATCTCTGCGGTTCCACAGAAACAGCGATTGGCGTGCGGTTCGGTGCCGGTACACGAGCGTCTCGGTAACCAGATCTTTAACCGGGCAACTCTATTTTCAGGAGAGCGTGATCCGTATTTTTCCCGAAATGGATTTCAATGTCGTATTTTCTGAACCTGGCACTGGTTCCCTCAATCCTGCTGTTTCTGGTCTTCGGTCTTGCCTTGTTCGCCGTGACCTATTGGGTTCTGCGCCTGTTTGCCCGATTTGCGCGCACCGATGCTCTCGTCATTCCGCTGGGCGCCTTCATTGGAACGATTGCGACATCCTGGGCTCTGTCTCTCGGCTTCGTTGCTGCCGACATCTGGACGCTGCACGCAAAGGCCGACCAGGAGCTCACCTCGGAGCGATCCGCGATCAATCGACTGATCGGAAACGCCGAAGCCGAGGTCCTGAACAGGCCTGACCTTGAGACAGCGATGGAATTCTATCGTGAAAAGGTGATCTCGGACGAATGGGGCGCCAACGGAAACCTTCATCCCGCGGCTTCGGTCGAGCAGGCCCTTCAGAAAATACGCATCATCATCATGGATATCGCCGAGGGCGATGCGCCCGCGCCGATCATCAATCAGACCGTTGCCATTTTCAATGACCTGCAGGAAACGCGCGATGTGCGCCTCGCCATCGCCAGCACCACCGTCAATCAGTATAAATGGTACATGCTCCTGACGCTGACGATCTTGACGTCCCTTACGATCGCCGTGACGCACGCAGACAGAACGCGCGCGGGGAGTATAGCGATATTCCTCTACGTGCTTGCGGCCACAACAAGCCTCTGGCTGCTGACGGTGCACGCAAGCCCCTATGCCGGCATCGAGACGATAGAGCCAAGCGGACTATACCTGAATCTGACCTGACGCGGTGGACCGTGCGTAGGCGTGTTTGCCAGGTTGAGGAACACAAACTCCTCTCCTTCATTTCTGCTTTGCGGAGCTCTCGCCGGTTTTCCGAACGCAGCAACGCAAAGCAGCGGCCCGTGTCGGAGATTTCAGGTCGGATCATCGGCAACGAAGTGCCTGTGTGGCGGTCGCCGGCTCGGAACCGGGCAGTCAGCACAAGGCCTCGATGCGGACGTTTCCGGCAAGGTCTTGGTTCGCGGCGCGCCCCCGAAAAGCAAATCTTCATAAAACCGAAAACGCACTGAAACAGAACTGTCACATGCCCGGTGCATTGATGGCGGCGAAGATTGCACAGCAGTGCAAAAACGCCTCTACCATGGTCATTGGCCGGATATCCGGCCTGCGACCGACACGTCGGATCAACACGCATGAGCGCCATCGAAATCGAGACCGTCGACAAGTCTTTCGGCAAAACCAGCGTATTGCGCGGGATCTCGCTGTCCATCCGCTCGGGCGAGTTCGTGGCGGTGCTCGGCCCGTCCGGGTGCGGCAAGACCACTCTGCTGCGCGCGCTGGCCGGCTTCGAGCCGATCGACCGCGGCGCAATCCGGGTCGGCGATGCGCTGCTTTCCGGCGAGGGGCGTCATGTCCCGCCCGAGGAGCGCGGCATCGGCGTCGTCTTTCAGAATTATGCGTTATGGCCGCACATGACCGTCTCCGGCAACGTCGCCTATGGCCTCAGGATCAGGGGGCTGGGGCGCGGCGAACGCGCGGCGCGCACGGCCCGTGTTCTGGAGACGGTCGGGTTGACGGAATTCGCAGACCGCCGGCCGGCCGCGCTTTCGGGAGGGCAGCGTCAGCGCGTGGCGCTTGCCCGCTGCCTTGCGATGGATGCCGGGCTCGTGCTGCTCGATGAACCGCTTGCCAATCTGGATGTCCATCTGCGCGGCGAGATGGAGGAAGAGTTTGCCCGCTTCCATAAGGCGTCGGGCGCAACGATGTTCTACATCACCCATGACCAGTCCGAGGCCCTTGCGCTTGCTGACCGAGTCGCCGTGATGGACAATGGCAGGATCAGCCAGTTCGCCAGCCCTTCCGAACTCTACAGTCAACCGGCAAATGACATGGTCGCGACCTTTATCGGAGAGGGCCAGATCGCGGAGATTACCGATTTCCGGCCCGATCGCAGCGGCTATGGCTTCGCCCGCTTCTTCGGCAAGCAGGTGCGGGTGCGAAACCGCCCTTCGGCCCTGCCCCGCGAGGAAGCGCGCATTGCCTTTCACCCCGGCGACCTGAAGCTGGCCGAGACCGGCGGCCTTGCCGCCACCATCCGCCGCGTCACCTATCGCGGCGACATATTGCGGGTCGAGCTTTCGATCGGTCCGGACGACCAAACCCTTTTCATGAACGTCCCTGCCCCGGCGCGCATCGAAGCCGGGCAGCGCGTAGCCGTCACGCTTGCAGACGGCTGGGTCCTTCCGGACCTGCAAACCGAACATGCCTAGCACCCAACAATCGAGGAAATCCCCGATGAAACTCTCCCTGCTTGCCCTTGCAACCGTCAGCACGCTTGCCTTCTCGGCGGCACACGCCGAGGAAACCATCACGCTCTACACCAGCCAGCCGCCCGAACAGGCCCAGGAAACGGTCGACGCTTTTGAGGCCGCCAACCCGGATATCAAGGTCAACTGGACCCGCAATGGCACCTCCGCGCTGATGAACGTGATGCGTGCGGAAATCGAAGCCGGCAACATCCAGCCCGACGTGCTGCTGGTTGCCGATCCGATCAACCTTGGAACGCTGAAGGCCGACGGTCACCTGATGGCCTATCCGGAAGCGCCCGTGGAAGGCTATGACAAGGCTGCCTACGACAAGGACATGACCTTCTTCGGCACCAAGGCGATCACCACGGGCATCGCCTACAATACCGAGATCGCCGAGCCGGTCGAAAGCTGGAACGACCTTCTGGTCGAGGACAATCGCGGCATGATCGCGGTTCCGAGCCCGCTCTATTCGGGCGCCGCCCTCAACCACCTGCATGCGCTGATCAACACGCCGGAAATCGGTTGGGACTTCTATGAAGGCCTGAACGACCTCGACATCGTGCCCGAGGGCGGCAACGGTCCGGCAACAAAGGCCGTCGCCTCCGGCATGGCCAAATATGCCATCATCGTCGACGCCAACACGCTGCGCGCCAAGGC